>NZ_CEZBFX010000188.1:0-5195 GCF_982964205.1 Roseofilum sp.
GATAATTGGCAGATTTCCTATTCATTGAACTCGGAGAGTGACAGAAGAGGGATATCCTGATAGTCTGCATTAACTCTGGGTATCCACTCCACGGACTCGGATACTTCATACTGTTTGCAAAATCCCCCAGAAGGACACAGGGAATAACTGCCATTTTTTTCCCGGAGCAACAAGAGCAAATACCCCGGAACTGAGACTTGCAATTGCAATAAATATCCCTGATTCGCTCGTAATTCTTGGGTCGGATTATTCGGTTTACCCACCGCAATACAACGGTCTTCCTGGTTGGGAACTAGCTCCAACTATCCAGGTTTCGAGACTACTTGCTTCTGCTTCTGCAACTTCGTAAACCCCCACCGAGGAAAGGCTTTATCCCAGAGCCAATGATAACACTTTTGCCAGGGCGAAACATCCGACACACCCCGTTTTTTGAGCTGCAAACCCTCAAGATTGACCCCATCACGTTCTATTTGTTCGCGAAACGTATTGACGATTTGATCGATAACTGCGCCAAGAGTTCCTCCTATGCCATTGAGATTAAATGTACCGTTTAATTCTTTGTCAATTTGTCTAGCAATGGCTGAAGTTTTCTTCTCGAAATTATTCGGATGCAAGCGATCCCAGAAGAAAAGTTTCTGTCGTTCACTATTGTGGTTATGGGTGAAAATTTGTTGCCTTGTGTGCAAGAGGAATTGTTCTTGCAAGGTCTGCGGTTGAGAATTGACCATGGTTTTGCCCTACCATGCTTTACGGTTTCTCCCACTATAGCAGGTCGGATTGGTGTTTGAAGAGAGAATTTTGGTGATTTTTATTTCGTTTTATTTCTCTATATTTTGATTTATTCTTGTTGATTTTTAATGGATGATGAGAGGAAATTTTTTGTTTTTTCCCAAGGCTATCTACGAGAGGGGAAGAAATTTTTGACGATTTATTTGCCTGTTTTTTCTGAGCATTTTTTTATAAAAATAGAGAGCTAAAAGTGAAGTATGAGCGTCAGAAATTAATGGTTATAAATTCTCAAAAACGACAACAAAAGATCTTAATTCTAATCTCTGAATTTGTGCTTCCCAATTTGGTTGGGTTCATCCTAGATGCTTCGTTAGGCTTTAGCCTGAGCGCAATCGTTGTGGCGTATCATGTGTGGAAAGAGTGCGATCGCCGCACTCTTGCTGATAACGACGAGCATCCTTGACTTGCGTCAGCCATTCCATTAATTTAGGATTACAAAATCCTAGGGGACTTGAACACCAAACCTAGCGCTCTAAGTCCCATCTTCAACTTAAATCCCATGCTCAAACTCAAACCCCATCGACTTTGGCTGATTGGTTTAATGGCGATCGTTGCCCTAGGGTTAATCCTGGGTCACTCCTATGGGTCTCATTCTCAGGGACAACTGGCCCTAGAGCAACCCGCGATCGCGCAAGTCCCCAGTCCTCCAACCCCAGAAACCTTACCGGAACCGCCTCCTTTACCCTCTCCGGACGCTTCTCCATCGCCTCAAGCTTCTCCAAGTCCAGAAGCGCCTTTGGCTCCCACTCCCCTAGCTTCCCCTTCTCCCTTACCTCCCCCTCCCGCTCCTCCAAGTCCAGAACCGACTCCAGCGATTGAAGAGCCAACTGCACCGCCGTTAGAGGTTGGGGGGACGTATGAAGATCCCAATGGCTTTTATCAAATCGCGATCGTTCAAGACTATAAGGTGAGTTCAACTGGCAAAGATCCTCTGTTTGAATCCCCGGATGGACAAATGGCTTATACCGTTGTGCGCTTACCTCGACTGACAAAACAACGGCTCACTAATGGCATTTTGGCCCAAATTGCGGTTGAAGAATTGCAAGGTGGTGAGGGGTTTCTAGCTCAAAGCTATATCCCCCTAGGTGAAGGCATCGTACAAGTGCCTTGGACAGGAAGCTTAACCCAAGGACGTAATAGCCAACCGATGAGTGGTACGCTGATTTCGACTCAACAGGAACAGGATGTCTATTTGGTTTTAATTGCAGCCACGGAAGCAGGAGCCGAGCAAGTACCGAATCTGCTGGCAACTTTGGTTGATGGTTTGGAGGTTACCCCACAATAATGTACCGCGATCGCGACCCGGAACTGTCTCGGCTCATGGAACTGATGCCCGCTTCTGGGCGCATGTTTGTACAATTGATCGGTAAACCGGAACAACCCCAGGTGATTGAGGCCCCCTTTCCTTTGCCCTGGAGGCGATCGCGGCCGATTTATATCAATTTTGACCTTTTGCGCCAATTACCGTTGGCAGAACAAGATTTAGCTGTCCTACAAGCCGTTTGTTGGGTTTGCCAGGTGGAATGGTTTAAACCCAATCTCTATCAAGGATTGGTGACAGTGGGATTCCTGGGAACAGTGATAGAAATGATGCAAGCGGATGCCGTAGGAATGGTCGCCAGTGGAGGACTAACGGCAATGGCAGTGATGCAAATCCGACGTAAAAATCGCCAACGGGATGTGATGATTGAAGGCGATAAAGCGGCAATTCGAGTAGCCAGTCGGCGCGGATATACGGAACTCGAAGCAACTAAATCTTTGTTAAAGGCGATCGAGCATATCGCTCAAATTGAAGGGAGAAATGGTTTATCGGTAGTGGAGCTACTCCGATGCCAAAATTTGCGGGTGATGTTAAATTAAGCAATAGGATAGAATCCTCTGTCTGCTTTTTCCTGCTCTGCAATGGGGAAACTCATCGAGTCAAATCACCCTATTCCCTAGAGTCAATACTCGAAATAGAGATGCTTATAGATTAGAATAGATTAGAACACCAAGGGAAATGCTCCTCTCTATCCTCCCTTATTGCTCGTCAATAGAATCTTCTTGCAACTGAACATCCAAGTTTACAGGAAGCTCTAGATCGTCTTCTTCTGAAGAAAACGCTTTCAATTCTTCAATTTTCAATTCTTCTTCAATTCTTCAATTTTCAATTCTTCAATATAGAAAGCTTAGTGGTAAATTTAGGGAATGTCTGTAAAGCTTTGATGAAGTTTGACCGTATTTTTATGAAGATTTCATGAAGAAGCGCTGAAACTACGTAACTTCCTTCAGTTAGGCACGGTGAATCTACTGAATTGAGCCATAGAACCCACATTTGACACGACAAAATGTAGTACAAAAGTTGCTCTCAACGTTCCTTTACGCAAGATTTTATAATACCTCTTTTATTCGATAATATAATCAAACCCATCTAGGCCAATCCTAGCCATAATTTGCGATCGCTGTTGTTGAAGGATCTGTTTAAATGCTTCTGCCCCTAAGTTTCCCTTTAGGATGGCGACTAAATTCGCTACTTGCCGTTTCTCTATCGCATTTTTTTGCTCTAATAAATACAGTCCTAAACAAGCGTGGAATACAGCCAAGGGAAGTTGACTGAGTTGATAGTTGACTTCACCGAGATTCGCATGGCTTAAGCCTTCCAATTCCAAATTTCCGAATTGAATGGATAGGGCTAGACTTTTTTCCAAATAGGATTGGGCATTATTGCTCCGATCTAAGATTAAATGAGCGATTCCCATGCCCAAATAACAAAAGACTGCTGAGATCAAATCTTGATGCTTTTCTAATAACTTGATTCCACGTTGAAGCCTTTCGATACAAGCTTCTATGTTTGAGATAGAAACATGTTCTTGTTGTTGAGCTTGACGGACTTCTGCATAGCCTAAATTGGCGATCGCATTAATTTCCCCCAATGGATCGCCAATCTGACGCGCAAACAAGAGTGCCCGTTGTCCGAAATCGATCGCCTCCGCCAATTGCCCTAGACTGAGCTGCAAGCGACTCAAGTGGTTCAAATTTGCCACTTCACAGTTGCGATCGGACTCTTGACGGGCTAAATCGAGGGCTTCTTGGTGTAAAACAAGGGCGCGATCGCGATCGCCCATCCACTGTTGCGAATAGCCCAATACAGTCAGGATACGTGCCTTTTCTTGCTTTTTCTCGATCGTTTTCAGGGGGCGATCGAGATAGGCAATGGTTTCGCGAAACGTTTTACCCGTAAAAGAGGCAAAGACACCACCATAGATGGGGAAATTATCTCGTTGAGCAAAAGAGCGTAAAATTTGCAGCCCAATTTGAAAACAAGCATCCGCCAGGCGATCGCGATCGGAAGCTGAAAGCTGCTCTGCTTGCCGAAATCCACTGCTTAATTCGCACCAGATAATCGCAAACGTGAGAAAGGTGGAGGCGGCGGCATCATTGCCCGCTTTAATATTGTAGGGTTGTTTGTCAAACCAGCTCACTAAACCCTCTTGAATGCCTCGCAATAAGACAATTAACTCTACCCAAGCACTCCAATCTAGACGGGTTTGTTGTTGAGCTACAGATGCCGCCGATTGATTATTCGATTGTTCAGTGAAGAACAATTGGGACAATGGACTGCTCACTTGTTTTGCCCAATATCCCCAAGGATTATTCGCCCCTATTTTGGATGCAAATCCCAATTGACGCTGCTCGTATAACCATCCCATCAAATCCAGAGAAGTAGACGCTGACAATCCTTGTTTCAATCCTGCTGCCAGAGTGTGAAGTTCAGCAACTGTATTGTCATCGGATTCCTGAACTTGTTCTAGCTCTTTTGCGAAAGATGCAATCTCCTTATTGCTGAAGGCATTCGTTTGGTTAGGATCGAGAATATCCAGGAGAACGGATAGGCGCTCTCCATCATCTGCATCGATTAATTTCGTGACAGCATCGCTACAAGCATTTTCCGTCCTTTGAGTCTCTTGATATCGATTCCATGCTTCTTCTAAAGTGCGAAGCGCTCTCACTTGACGCTGGGCTTTTGCTTGCTTTAACTCATCCTGTTCAGCCTCCACTTTATTTTGAGTCAGCGTTATTTTTTCGATTAAACATCGTTCAAAAATCTCCCCCGTACCCCGTACCAATCCTAGCTGTGCTACCACTTGCCGATAAACATACTCTTTTGAACCAATCTTTCCTTTGAGGGTATCGGTAACGATTTTCTCGATAAACGCTGAGTAGCGATCGCTTAAAGATAAAGTTTCTGGATCTTCTGACGGCATGTCTTCTTTAGGTTTTTGATGATGTTCTGAATTATAGCCAGTTCAACGAAAGAGTGGAACCCAGTTTTCCCTATTCCCTATTCCCTATTCCCTATTCTCCATTCCCCATTCCCTATTCCCTATTCCCTATTCTCCATTCCCCATTCCCTATTCCCTATTCCC
>NZ_CEZBFX010000189.1:0-5175 GCF_982964205.1 Roseofilum sp.
AGTTCTTGGGTGACCAAAGAGTTATCGTCTCTCTGATTGTCGTTAGCTTCGGAGAAAAGAGCAGTTTCAGAAATCATAATGCTTGTATAGTGTCCTATTCGTAATTATGATAACCATCATAACACAATTCAAAAAGAGTGGCACACATACAAACAAAAAATCACACTTGACAGCACGTGTGAAATTGGTTATGGTCATAGTATCGTTTCATTAAGTAAAAAATCATGAATCACGAATTCAATAATGCTGATCTTGCTATGGCTGCAATGAATCATCCCAAAGGATATGAGATCTTAACCTTAGTCCACAGCATAGTACAAAAAAATACTTTAATGAGTTTCACTGCCGATCCTCATCCCCAATTAAAGACCATTCAAGTGGGCACTAGAGGTTGTGCCTCGTCTCCTAAGAAAGAACTTAATTATATTGATTTACCTAGAAGTCCTGAACTTCAGTACGAAGGTGTCAACATTGAGAGTTCAGAACTACTTGCAGTTGTCGCACAATACCCACAAAGATTAACAACAGCAATTGATGCCTGGTTAAAATGGGCTTATCGTACAGATGTTGAATATCCTACCTTCTCTTTGATTAAAGCCATTAAGGAGGATTGGTGCTTGTAAAATGGTTACTGAAGCGTTATAGAGCATTTATGATGCTCAACTAATCATTTTTAATTGGGAAGTAAGAGCAGCTATTGGTAGGGTAAGTGAAATAACGTGCCCTACTAATAACTGTCTTGTTGAGGAAAGATGAAAATATCAAAATATGATGTTAATATATAGGTAGGGTTTATACTTATTTATATCTTAAGGGCACCTCTATTAATAACAATTAATTACTTAATGGTGCTGGTGAATCATGATCTATTCCCAGCACCTTATTGACTCATCCCATTTCTGTATGAAATTGCATCTCAATGAGTTAGTTAGAGTAATGGGCTTCTCAAGAACTCATTAGTGGAACGATTAAAGAGAAATGGAATGACTGATTAAGCGTTCTTCATCAGGTGCTTAACAATGTTATCTTTCACCATCATTTGACGCAACACTTCGAGTAGATAAGTTTGAGCTTCTTCTTGAGTTAAAGCCTGAACTTGATCTTCGTAGACTTTCATCTTGAATTGTTGCTCAAGAGTTAGTTTTCCAGGCATTTGCATCTTCACTCCTCCTGCACTATTTCAGAATCTGGAAACGGGTTAGAGCTTCCTTTTGGCAGATTTGTTGATTAATCTAGCACATGGATATTATATTGTCCAACTTGTCAAGCAAAAAGTAGTGATATTAACAAAAATTCATATCACGTTGGGGCTTGTGCCTAGGATCAAAGGGAGTTTAAAATAAAAATGTCAAAATCGTTACCAAATCATTCAGGAGGCCAATGGAGATGGATGCAATGGAATTTTTTCAGCGAAGTGCAGGAAAATGGCGATCGCAGCGTTCAACCCATCATCTGGCCTTTCGGCGTGCGGAGTTGGGAGAATTAGAAATCACCGTCAGCGCTTTAACTCCAGACGATCCAAGAGTCCAAGAAATTTGCACCATGCATAAAGTTGATAGCCAACTCGCTGCGGGTGGGGCATTGGTACAATGGCATGGCAGCATGGGTTGGGATCGGGAAGGCGAAGGTCATGAGGATTCCACCGTTATGGTGATCGTTCCTGATGTAGATAATCCGCGCAAAGGGAAACTCTTGCGGGAAAAAGGCTATGCAGAAATTGTCCCCGTCGCTGGACAGTATGAAATGGATGATGAAGACGGACTCAACTTAATCACCGAATACGAAACCATGAGCGCGATCGAGCGATTTTCCTTTGCCGATGATTCTGGCTCGATTCGTCTGCGCACCAGTACGGTCAAACGTTTTGGAGGATTTAACACTGCCTCCTTCTGCATTGAAACCCGCATCGATTCTCCTGCCGAGACGAATGCAATTGCTCTCCCAGAAGCCCTAAAAGCGTCTTGGGAAAAAGAATCCGCCGTTTCTCTATTGGGATGGTAAACTTCGCTAGGCAAGAGGCAAGAGGCAATAGATGATGAGTGCTAGGTTTGGTGAAGGTCAGGGAAGTTCTAGCTGCCAAACCAGTGGCTATAAATAAAATCTTAAAATTGCATCAAAAGTTCGTTCTCCGTCTTTCAATAGACGGTAGAATGGCACACCTTCACAAAAGCGAGAACTTATGAACCAATCCATGATTCCTCAAGACCAATGTCCGATCCAAATTGAAGATGACCGGACAGGAATGAGTGTAGAGACTCTCAAACGCGCTTTTGCAGATAACCTATTCTACTTGCAAGGAAAATATGAATCCCTAGCAACCCAAGATGACTTCTACATGGCTCTGGCGTATACTTTACGCGATCGCCTCTTGAGTCGTTGGCTCAAAACCCTAAAAACCTATCTGGAAAACGATGTAAAAACCGTTTATTATCTCTCTGCCGAATTCCTCATGGGTCGGCACTTAGGGAATAGCCTGATTAATCTACACCTGTACGATCGCATCCGTCAAGCCGTAGAAGAATCGGGTCTCGATCTCGAAGAAATCCTAGAACATGAACCCGATCCAGGTTTGGGTAATGGGGGTTTAGGTCGATTAGCAGCTTGCTTCCTCGACTCTCTAGCAACCCTAGAAATTCCTGCCGTCGGCTATGGAATTCGCTATGAATTTGGAATTTTCCATCAGATTATTCAGGATGGATGGCAAGCGGAAATTCCTGATAAATGGTTACGTCTAGGTAATCCTTGGGAAATTGCTCGTCCCGATCAAGCGGTAGAAGTTAAATTTGGTGGCCATACCGAAATCTATAGTGATGAAAAAGGACGGCCGAGAAAACGCTGGATTCCCGATACAAGAGTGATGGGAATTCCCTATGATACGCCAGTTCCCGGTTATGATACCAATACCGTAAATCCCCTACGGTTATGGAAAGCAGAATCAAGCGATGATTTTGATTTTGGTGAATTTAATGCAGGGAACTATGATGGTGCAGTTTCAGAAAAAATGCGCTCTGAAACAATCTCTAAAGTTCTTTATCCCAATGACAATACACCCCAAGGGAAACAACTGCGACTCGAGCAACAATTCTTCTTTGTTTCCTGTTCGCTCCAGGATATTATCCGCATTCACCTGATGCGCCATAAGACTCTAGATAATTTACCAGAAACGGCTGCTATCCAACTCAATGATACGCACCCAGCCGTGGCGATCGCCGAAATGATGCGTTTATTGGTCGATGAACATGGCTTTGACTGGAATATTGCTTGGCGCATCACTCAAAAAACCTTTGCCTACACCAACCATACCCTACTCCCCGAAGCCTTAGAACGGTGGTCAGTTGGGTTATTTGAAGCCATTCTTCCCCGTCACCTGGAAATCATCTATGAAATCAACCATCGATTCTTAGAAGATGTGAAACATTGGTATCCAGAGGATTCAGGACTCCTGAGTCGCCTATCCTTAATTGAAGAAGGCGGAGAAAAGAAAGTCCGTATGGCGAATTTAGCCTGTGTGGGTTCCCATGCCATTAATGGAGTCGCAGCCTTACATACCGAACTGCTCAAACAGGATACTCTCAAAGACTTTTACAAACTTTGGCCCGAGAAATTCTACAACAAGACCAATGGAGTTACCCCTCGCCGTTGGGTGTTATTAAGTAACCCCAAATTGTCAGAACTCTTTACCAATAAGTTGGGTGAAGGATGGTTAAAAGATGTGGATCAATTGCGTAAATTGGAAAGTCATATTGACGATCCAGAATTTCGAGCGGAGTGGCGCACAATTAAACAGCACAATAAACAGTTAATGGCTGATTATATTGCCGCTCACAATGGCTTAGAAGTCGATCCCAATTCCTTGTTTGATATTCAAGTGAAGCGGATTCATGAGTATAAGCGTCAACACTTGAATATGTTGAATATTATCACCCTATATAACCGGATCAAGCAAAATCCGAGTCTGAATATTCAACCCCGGACGTTTATCTTTGGTGGGAAGGCTGCCCCCGGATACTTTATGGCAAAATTAATCATTAAATTGGTTAATTCGGTCGCTGAAGTCGTGAATAAAGACCCGGATGTACGCGGTCGAATTAAGGTTGTTTTCTTGGCTAACTTTAATGCGTCTTTGGGGCAGAGAATTTATCCCTGTGCCGATTTATCCGAGCAAGTTTCCACTGCGGGTAAAGAAGCCTCCGGAACCGGAAATATGAAGTTTTCCATGAATGGCGCTCTCACGATTGGTACGTTAGATGGAGCCAATATTGAAATCCGGGAAGAAGCCGGTGCAGAGAATTTCTTCCTGTTTGGCTTAACCGCTCATGAGGTGGCAGCGCTTAAACAACAAGGGTATAAGCCTTGGGAGTATTACGAACAAAATGCCGAACTCAAGCAAACCATCGATCGCATTGCCTCTGGATTTTTCTCCCACGGCGATCGCAATATGTTCAAGCCTTTGGTAGACTCCCTAATGTACAACGACCCCTATATGCTGTTTGCTGACTATCAGGATTACATTGATTGTCAAGACAAAGTAGATCGTGCTTATGCCGATCGGGAGAGTTGGACGAAGATGTCTATTCTCAATTCGATCCGTATGGGCAAGTTTTCTAGCGATCGCACAATTAGCGAATATTGCCAGCAAATTTGGGGTGTCAAACCAGTGAAAGTTGAATTGGAGGAATACAATCAAGCCTTAGCAGGTTTGAAGGTTACCCAACCCGTCACTTCTTCTTAGGCAAATTGTTTTAACGGACATGAAATCCAGGCAACTTTGGGCGTTCTATACCCCCAAAGTTGCCTGGATTTCCCCCACTACAGAGCGCGAAGTACTGTAGTAACCAATCCCCGCGAAGACAGCGACGGGGCTTCCAAACGTATCGGAGACTTTACGTGATGTAGTAATGATGTAGACGTAGGCAGAAAAGTTGACTAAAATGGCAAACAACCTTTTCTCCTCACGGCTATGAAACGGATTAAACAGACAACGCTCCATTACCAAGACAACCGCTCGGATAAGATCTATGAAGTGGAATTGCTTTTGGCGGGTGATAATGGATATATCGTCAATTTCCGCTATGGTCGTCGGGGCGCTAACCTAAAGGAAGGGACGAAAACGCCTAACCCGGTGTCTTTGCCAGAAGCGGAGAAATTTTTTGATAAGTTGGTGAAGGAGAAAAC
>NZ_CEZBFX010000190.1:0-5155 GCF_982964205.1 Roseofilum sp.
CGATAAAATTGTTTTCATTCATGTTGGCTAGATATTACCTGTATCAGGAGATCAAAGATACAGTAATATTACTGAATTAGAAAACATTGGTTATACTGTAAGGATTCAGTTGTGGCGAGCGATCGCCATCAGGCAAACGAACAAGCTATTTTTAACTCCTTAAAATCTTTAAATTGAAGGCAGAACTAAGCTAAATTCTGCCCAAGGTGTTAAGACTTTACCTACCCAAATATCCTCTACAATTTCATTAGTACCACGCAGTTTTTCCCTAGCAGCTCGTTTCTCATACGAAAAACGAACAAAATATGTATCTGGACTTAGGTTCCAGAAACTCCATATACCACCAAACCTGTTACGACCCTGAATTCTGAGGGTTTCCTGAGCTAGAAACCGATTTTCTGAGTCTTGAGGTATCTGCTCCTCCAGAAGCCAGTAAAGCTTACCATTGACAACAGAACTCACTCTCTCTCCTGGTTTGAGTAAAATAAAATCACACCCATAAGGAGAACAAGTTGCATTGGAACCATAGTCAAGTTTAATTTTTTCTCCATTTACTTTGATAATTTCTGGCACTAAGTGAAAGAAGACGAAACGGTAAGAATGAGGTGAATTGTTAGCAACACTAATGCCCCATTCCACAGGAGTATAAGCATCCACTTCTTTGGGCGGAATAATCAATACTGGTTCTGATATCCAAGTTTCAAAAAAGATTCCCTCCACTTCAGTCACTTTAGTCAATACAGGTTTCATGGTTTTAATATTCTTCCAATCTCTATCTGTAAACTATCTTGAACTCGATTTATTCTCTTAAGTATAGGATTGAATCAGACTAAACTCTGTCCAAGGTGTTAACACTTTACCAGCCCAAATATCATGAACATTTTTATTTATATTACCCAGTTTTTCCTCGCTTGCCATTTGTGGATATGGAAACCGAACTAGATAAGAGTCAGGACTCAGATCTATAAACATCCATTGATGACCACAGTTGTTAAGACCGTAAAGTACAAGGCTAGAGATAGATCCAAAATGGTTTCTATCCCTTTCATTAGGTATGTTTTTCTCTAAGAAGATCCACAAAAGCTTGCACTGTAGTAAAGAAGTAACACTATCCCCAAAAGAGAGCCAAACAAATTCAGCTCGATAAGGAGAATAATTTGGATTGATACCACCGTTTTTATTAAGTTGCTTTCCATCTGTAGTAACAATTTCTGGCACTAAGTAAAAGAAAATAAAGCGGTAAGGTGATGACGAGAGATTAGTAACTCGAATTCCAAACTCCACAGGAGTATAAGCATCAATTTTTTTCGGGGGTATAGTCAACACTTGTTCTGATACTAAAGTTTCAAAATGGATACCATCAACTTCAGTGACTCTGGTCTCAAAAGGTTTCATTCGTATGGTTGAATTAAAGATTCAATAAACTAGGAACTGGATATGCAATAATGACTGGTTAATCGTTTGGCATAATTGTTGGAAATCAAATACCACCTATTGGGTACAAGGGTTTCAAAATGAATTCCATTAACCTCGATAAAACTGCTTTCATTCATGTTGGCTATACATTATCTGTATCAGGGAATCAAGGCTACAGTAATTTTACTGAATTGGTCACTATATTTGTAATGACTCACCTCTCTCACGACTTCCGATTCCTCAAACCCATAAATTTCCAGACTCCAAAAACACCCAACCCGATTAAACCCCAAACCGAATTGGATTCTGGGACTTTCTGCTTTTTCGTCTCTTCTTCAGTCACTATCGGACGCATCTTAAAACTGCCCACATTTTTATCAAATGCCAGTTGAATCGGAAAATAGGTTTCTTCTGTATCGCCGATGAAATAATCAATATCAGTTACTTTAAACCGGGAAACACCTGAGCCGAGTAAGGAAAGAAAATCGACTCTATCTCCGGGACTAAACTCTCCCAGAATTAGGTCGTCAACCATAACTGTAAACAAATCGTCGTCACCCACGGGAAAATCTAGAATTTCTGTAAATAGAGTGTCATCGGTGGCGACAAATTCAAATCCCTTCTCTATGGGTGGGTCATACCAGCGACAACCGGGAACGTTAGAGAAGATTTGCCAGCCATCAGAGTCAATGCTACTGGGGAATATGGGGTTTTGTTGAGTGCGACCAGGAGGCTCCCAATCGACTCCACCGCCACCGCTACCGCCGACTATGATTCCACCACCGCCACTACCGCCGACTATAATGCCACCACCACCGCTACCGCCGAGTGCAATATTACTCCCATTATTCACGGGGTAAATGTCAGATGGTAAGTCTTGAGGATCTAATAAAGCGACAAAAAGCTCGTAGTTACCTTCATCTTCTCCACGGCGACCGCCCGATGCCACCCCAACAGATAAATTAACAGTACCACTACTAGGAACAGTCCCCCAAATTGCTGAAGCAAAACCATCTCCTTCAGGACTACTATTTTCATCATAAAGCCAAGAACCGTCCTGACTGTCTCCCCTCAGATATGTGTTTGGGTTGCATTGGTTTGAAGGAAGGCTATTGTTAGTCCAAGCCATATATGGTGTTCCTGGAGTTAGTCCATCTACGCTGAAGTCGTCTACTTCTGTACCAGAACTTAGGCTCTCAGAAAAACTTTCTGCAAGTTTAATGGGAGATATCTTGTTTTCCCATCCCCATCTAACACCATTGTAAATTTTTACTTTCTTTGGTGCGATTTCCTCAACAAGGTAAGTTTCTGCATAAAAGAAACTCTCTATATGTGGAAAGTTGTATACTGGAGAATCTCTAAAATAGTCTGATTCGGCAGCTCCTTCAGTATCGTAGTAAGGATTTTGCTGACCAGGAACAATATCGATGAAATCTAAATATCCGGAGGGTGGTACTGTTTTGTATGGTGAAAAGGTAGCGATAACCCTTTGAATCCAGTGAACATTATCACCTTGGGGATCGAAAGAGAATGGTTGGGGGTTATAATTCCATCTAATATGAGCTCCGACACTATTCAATGTGTGACGACCACACCACTCATATCCTAGAGGGTTTGGAGCACACGAGTAATATTCCTGAATATCAAAACTACCTTGTAAGTTTCCCGTTTCCTCAAAGTTCCAGTTGGGAAACTCACTTTCTAGTAAGTTCAGTAATCCTGTGGTTCCCCCTTGTTTGATTTCAATAACCTGTCCTCTCGATAAATACCGCCGGGGGTCCGACTCTGGCCATGCGTCTAATTGAGTATAACCCCATATACCCTTGTCAATATCAACAAAGTAAGGCTTTGTGTATCTGTAGAAGTTTGAGGGAGGAGGAGTAATCGAGAATGCCAAGCTAGACCTAGTTGGCAATATTCCCAGGAGAGTTGTTGTCAGAAAAAGTATGAATGTACTTTGCTTTTGCACTTTTATCGCTCCTATGTTATTTATCAACAAAATAGTGACTACTTTTTTATTGCCTAGAGAATTTTTTCAGTTTCAGACCTAACTAAACTAAAAGTGATTGATGGAGTAAATACCATCCCTACCCAGATGTCTTCCAGTAATTTCGCATTTCTCCCTTCTTTATCTAGTATTTCTACTGTCCTATCTTGATTTTTGTATATAAAATTAATTTGATAGGTTCCTAAAGAAAGCGATCCAAAAACCCAACCACCTCCATCTCCGGCTGGAATGCTCAGGCAAAAAAGCTCTCCCTTCACCCAAAACAGTTGTGCTATCTTGGGAAAAAATGTCAGACTCTCTCCCGGCTTAACTATAGGAAAATCTGATTCTTTTGGTATTATAGTTAAGCTACAACCATAGGCAGCCTCTATTGGTTGACCATCCGTTCCTATCAGTTGTGGAATCAAGCTGGCAAATAAGTTGAACCGAAAACAACTGGAGGTGTTGTTGCTAATACGAATACCAATCTCTACGAGAGTATAGGGGTCTAAGCGCGGATTCCGAACTCTTACGTTTGGTTGCGACCTCGGAACTATTACCCTTGGTTGCGGCACTAGAGTTTCAAAGCGAATCCCATTAACTTCTACCGCACTGTTGTCAGGCCCTACTGGCTCTTGCAAGCTCAGACTTAGGAATTGAGTTGCCAAAGCTGGAGCGATCGCCTCTGTTTTCGTTTCCGGGTTCAAATCTGCTGAGGTGCGATCGCTTGAACTCTTTCTAGTAAACCTCAATTGATAGGTATCTGCTTGCAGATCGTGAAAACACCAACTGTCGTTTAGCTTGAAACTGACTGGTAAGTAACTAAATTGTTTGATAAATTTTAGCTGTAGTTTGTTATTATACCAAAGTAGCCTGACAATTGGAGAAGTTTTTTTGCCCTCTCCAGGTTCGATTAAGCTATCGTCAAGATTTATTATCTTGGGTGGTCGTCTTAACCTAAAAACTAAATTTGAGAGCCAACGAGTCAATGGAAATCTGCCACCGAGCGCTCTCCTCCTAATAGCTTGAATTTTCTCTAGATTCTTCAAAGATTCCTCTATAGCTACTTCTGGCTGTAATATTTGACCCTTTGAGGTTATCAGTTCGGGCATCAGAGCGTCATTTGGATGAAGACGAACGGATTCGAGGGTGTTATTAATTACATAAACAGTAAGCTCGATTTCGATACTGGCATCAGAGGCATTTTTGGGAATTGGCAATGCTATTAATTCTGGCTCCCAAATCCTCATGTTAACCCCCTTTTCTTTAAAAAATAAGTTGTTAAAAAGCTCTAAGATCATAATTTTTCTCTTCTCGAACGTCTAGTTGAATTAAAGATTCAACAAACTAGGAACTGGATCTCCAATAATGACTGGTTGATGGTTTGGCATAATTGTTTGAAAGCAAATACCACCTATTGGATAGATGCTTTTCTAGGTCGGAAAGTTTTTGAATTAGGTTTTTCTTGGGCAGAGTTAATACTCGCTTGGGTACAAGGGTTTCAAAGCGAATCCCATCAACTTCGATAAAACTGCTTTCATTCATGTTGGCTAGATACTACCTGTATCAGGGAATCAAAGTCACAGTAATTTTACTGGATTTGTCACTATATTGGTAATAACTTTAACTCTCACGACTTCCGATTCCTCAAACCGATAAATTTCCAAACTCCAAAAACACCCAACCCGATTAAACCCCAAACCGAATTGGATTCTGGTACCTTCTGCTTTTTCGTCTCTTCTTCAGTCACTA
>NZ_CEZBFX010000191.1:0-4897 GCF_982964205.1 Roseofilum sp.
GTACCGCAAAGCCGTCCTAAAAGGACGGGGTTTTCAACCCATTTTTCTGATAAAGCAACGAATCAATCATAGCGCCTAGCCCTAGGGAATCAGCAATCGTTATGAGAAAGAAGACGGAGAGGAAGGGATTCGAACCCCCGAACAGCTATTAACTGTTAACACATTTCGAGTGTGCCGCATTCAACCACTCTGCCACCTCTCCAAGGGTTATATTTTATGGATCTTAACATAAAGTGGCAAGATCGATCCAAAATTCGTACAATCAGTTACTTAAAAGCAGGCGATCGCCGATTATAGTCAAGTCTATCCGCTATTGAAGCGCGATCGCACCCTAAGATTCAGGAGGAGAGCCGGTGAATTATATAGTTATTTTAATTAAGGATGGGACACAACGGTAAGAGCAAATGGCGTTTACTCCTACAGTCGTTCGAGTTGTAAACCCATCATGATTGTCCCAATCTTAATTAAAACGACTATACCTTTAACATTTGGGGGGTTTCACCCATCT
Organism: Roseofilum sp.; assembly: GCF_982964205.1. Classification (NCBI taxonomy): domain Bacteria; kingdom Bacillati; phylum Cyanobacteriota; class Cyanophyceae; order Desertifilales; family Desertifilaceae; genus Roseofilum; species Roseofilum sp. The sequence continues at coordinate 509 of NZ_CEZBFX010000191.1, forward strand.
TACATTTCTTCAATCATCAACAAGAGAGAGCCATAGACGATCCTCGCAAAGGTGCTGAGTATGTTGCAACTTATGAATGTACCCTAGACGCATTTCTGCAATCTGTCGAACCCGTGCCTCCCTCTAGGGGTTGGGAATTGGATGAAGTTGTCGATACTGTTATCCATTACTGGATGAACAACGCCGAAGGGATTCAGCATTGGAAAGAGTGTTTAGATCGGGCGGGCAATGATAACCTACTAGTGGCTAGACTAGCGGATGTAAAAGCTTTAAAAGCTGAATTTGATGCTTTACTCGGTTAGCACTAGGCAAAAGGCAATCGGGAAAACTGAATTTTACCCTTTCCTTGAATCGTCCATAACCAGTGAGTTTAACCATGTCCTTCAAACGTCGATATATATTCAGTAGCATTCTACTATTAGCCACGATCCTTTTATTATTGAATCGACCATTCAACGTTGTGGGGATGGCTGGACTCACTACTTTTTGTTTAGCCTATTTTACGAAGGGAATGAGACGCTTTTCTTAGAGCCTATTTATAAAGAGAGAATAAAGGAAAAACCCGAAGAGAAGAGCGATCGGTAAAGTGGTAGTACCGTGTTTTCTCTTGTTCCATATAAAATGAAATTAAGATATCCTAGTAACTTAACTGAGCAACAGTGGGCAATTATTCGTCCTCTCATTCCCAATGCTAAAACGAGTGGAAGACCACAAACTATCGAGATGAGGGCTAAAGGTGAAGGGCGGATCTTCAGTTGAACTGGTAATTATTTGTCCTTGGCGATCGACGATCGTAATTCGACAGCCTTCACAGAGAGTACGGGATTGGAGAAAGGTTTGGATATGTTTTAAGTCTAAATTGACTGAAAAGATCCCCTGGAGTTTTTGGTTTTGATCGTAAAACACCGTAACCAGTTGTAGGACAAAAGGGACAATTAGAACGGTTCGTAAAGGCAAATATTTGAGGAGTCTCTTCCAATTGGAGAACGGTGATTTCATTGAGGTAAACGCATGATTTTATAACAAAAGAAACGAGAGGGCCTAATTATCCACTATTTTGGCAATGACTTTTAGCGTTTTCAACCCAATCCAGAATCTTTTGAAAATCAAAGTTATCCACTAACTCTTGCAAATAGTTAGCGATTTTCTGCTGTTCAGTTCCTAATTTATCGATCGCTTCATCCATCTCATCAGGCATTCCCATCATTACTGCATATTCTAATTTTTCCAGCCATTGAATAGAAAGGGTTGCTAGATCTTGCTTGTTTAAAATATCTGGAAAAGATGGGATGAATTCTTGTTGTTCCTGATAAATGAATTGAACGCCCAAATACTGTTCTAAAATTTTGCTAATCTCAACAGGCAGGAACGGTTTAGCAATGATATGATCGCAGCCAGCAACCCGCACCGCTTCTCTCTGATGATCGAAGGCACTAGCGGTGATGGCAACGATCAGAGGAGGATTATCTTGTGCCTGCTCTTTAATAACCTTGGTGGCTTGTTCTCCACTCATATTGGGCATCCGAATATCCATAAAAATGAGATGAGGTTGCCAAGTTTTCCATTGGTTTATTGCGTCTTCTCCATCCAAAGCTTCCTGTACTTCAAACCCCCAATCTTCTAGGAGAGAAACTAACAAAAGTCGATTGCTTTGACGATCGTCAGCGACTAAAATCCGGAATTTAGACTGATCGGCAGCTAACTGTATAACCTGCGTTGAGGAGAGGGAATCAGGCGTTGGCAGATCGACTACGTCCTGAAGATTGAGTTCAAACTGAAACTGAGCGCCTTTACCGAGATCGCTTTCAACTGTTAACGTTGAGCCAAGCATCTGTACAAATTTTTGACTGAGGGCTAACCCTAAACCTGTTCCTTCTTGACTATGACGACCACTTTCTGTTTGCACAAAGGGTTGAAACAGGTGTTCGAGTTCGTCAGGGGCAATTCCCACGCCTGTATCAGTAACGGTGAATTGAATTTGTTGAGTAGAGATTTTGTTTACGGTCAAACTCACTAACCCCACAGAAGTGAATTTGATGGCATTATTGAGCAGATTCACTAAAATTTGCTTTAATTTTATCCCATCCGTTTGAATCACTACAGGAACATCGAGGGCTAGATTAATAGAGAAGTGTAAGTCTTTGGCTGTGGCTTTCAAGTCAAACAGAATACGAATTTCTTCAATGAGGTGATGAAGATTGACAGAACTCATGTCTAAGGTTAAACGTCCAGCTTCAATTTTGGAGAAATCAAGAATTTGATTAATCAGACTGAGTAAATAGGTTCCACTTTGGTTAATCAGGTGCAGATAGTGGCGGTCTTCTTTGCTGAGGTGGGGGCTATTTTGTAAGAGGGCAGGATAACCGAGAATGGCGTTGAGGGGAGTACGCAATTCGTGACTCATATTGGCGATGAATTCACTTTTGGCTTGGTTTGCTTTTTCGGCGGCTTGTTTGGCTTTTTCGAGTTCTTTATTGGTGTGATGGAGTTCTCTGGTACGATCGCTCACTTGTTGTTCTAGGATTTGGTTATAATGTTTCAACAGGTCTTCGGCTTGTTTGCGATCGCTGATATCTTGAAAGAGATTAATGGCATAGATCACCTCTCCCTCTAGGTTGTGAATGGGAGCAGCGTGGACTTCTAGGGGAATTCTCTCCCCATCGATTCTCAGTTCTAAGTCGTCGGCGTGGGCTTGTTCTCCCTGAATGGCAAGCACTAGAGGCAGTTGCTCTAAAGGATAGAGCATGGAGGTTCCTACTTGATAAACCTGGTAGGCTTGGTTGATCTGATCGAGGGAAGCCTCTGGAGTCTTTCCTCGTAAAATCTCTTGGCCTTTGGGGTTAATTAAAATCAGTTTTCCTTGGGGATTAAATACTACCACACCCAAAGGTAAGCTGTTAATAATCAGGGTGAGTTCATGTTCTTTTTCAGCAATAGTACGGAAGGACGTTTTCAGTTGCTGCTGCATCTGACTAAAGCTATCAGTCAAGCGATGAACCACACCAATACCCGTTATCATCACAGGAGTCTCTAGATTTCCGGAGGCAATTTGTTGGCTACTGTTGTGTAAGCGAACCAGAGGATAGATAATCCAATGGGCGGTGACTAAACCGAAACCAATGGATAAAACGAGAGCTAAGATACAGAGGGCAATGGTTCGGTTGATATTCGCTTGAATTTGGCCCATAAATTCAGTTTCAGGCACAATCATCCCGAACTGCCAATCCTTGGGTAGTTCGAGACTAAATAGATTACCTTGAATATTTTTCTGTTGTTCTGAAATCGTCAGTTCTGCGAGGTAAACGATATACTTTTGCGGACTTTCTCCGGATGGGGTGAGGGTTAAGTGATGATAGATAGACTGTCCCGGCTGAATCGGACTATGGTGTTCTAAATTCGCTCCCACAGCCGCTACAATTGGATCGCTACTCTGGCTGGGAGCCACGCGCTTAAAGATTTGCGTTGGTGTTGATTCGGTCGTATCTACGGTGACTTGAAAGGGGGGATCGGCGGTGGAACTGGCGATCAGCTTCCCTTGGCGATCGAGGACGATCATCCGACAACCCTCACAGATGGGTAGAGATTGAAGAAATTGTTGCAGGCCTTTTAAACTTAAGTTAACGGAAAATACACCCCTGAGTTCTTGGTTTTCGCTGTAGAAGGGGGCATAAGCATTAATGGCAAGTACGGGATCTTTTCCGATCTGAAAGGGTTCTGTCCAACCGGGGGCGCGATCGCTCTCTGCTGCTTTGTACCAAGGTCGCTCCTGTACGGGGAAAGGATACAATACTTCTAGGTTTTCTTGGCGATCGCCTTCTTCGCTAATAAAATCGACAATAAATTCATTCAGTTTCTCTGGGTTAGAATACCCCAATTCTACCCTTCCCGGTTGAATCGTACTACGGTGAACCACACGAAACTGTCCTTCGGGTAACCCTAACATTAGGGTTGTGACTGAGGGAAATTGGTTTAATTGCACCAAGAAGTGTTGCACAATCTCTTCTAGGTTATCGAGATCGAGTTGATTGTGCTTGAGAGCATCTCTATTGATTCGGTTAATTTGGAATAAGGTCGAGAGTTCACTTAAGAGATAGAGCTTAACTTTGGAGGCTCGATCTTCCATTAATTCTTCAGCCAGATGATCGATACTCTTTTGGGCACTCTGATAGGATAAATAACCCACTAATCCAACGGTAACTACTAATTGCAGAACAAACGGCAAAATTAACACCGCTCGTAAAGGCAACCGTTGCAGCAATTGAGACCAGCGATTATATGGGGACATCATAAACTAAGGTTAGATAGTTGGCTATCAATGCAGATGAGCAAGCTGGTTAATCTATATCGACCAATATACAGACAGATAACCTAGCTTCCTATCTGCAATCG
>NZ_CEZBFX010000192.1:0-4882 GCF_982964205.1 Roseofilum sp.
TGACAACTCACATCTATGATCGACAATGTACCTCATAGCAGCGCGAAGCGCTGTATAACTTAGTAACCTTTGGAAAAGAATATGACCGGCCGGATTGTCAAGGTGATATAGAGGAATTTATGGCGATTGCAGGAGGAGGGGAAAACAACTTCTATATATGTAAATATTATTCATATGAAGAGGGAGAGGAGATTTATTTATATGACCCTTCTAAATCCTTAACAGAAGAAATAGAAATTGTGGATGTGTTTCCTGGTTTATTTCCTTTAGTAGTCTGTTTTAATATCGATCTCATTTTAAGAGCAGCTCAAACTTATGCATTCTTTGGTCATAGGGATACGTCTCTTGATTGGGGATATTTTTCTATAAATCAGCCTTCACAACTCGAAATTATTAGGATATAATAAGCAAGCAACTTCAGACTAATCAATCTCAAATTCATCCTGATTTAATCCCTGGGTAAATTCCAGTATATGGCTAAAAATTTGGATAGCATCAAGTAGATATTCGCGATCGCTGTTCATTTAGAATAGATGGTATGGGTATGACGGATATCATTTTTCTTTTACTGAGTATTATAATATTCATAAATAACAAGGAGAGTGTATGATGATACAAATCATGGATGTCAGTGAATTGAAGCCAGAACAAATACAACAAATACAAACCATTATTGAAGCATTTAAGGCTAAAAATGAACTGGATAAATTGTCTACTTATCAAAAAAAGAATCACACACCAGATATCATCGATCGCTTGACACAAAATCCGATTAAAGTGGATGGTTTTCTGAAGCGTGAAGACATTTATGACTGTTAATTATGGATGAAGTTTGATGAAGTTAAACTTTATTGATACTAACATTTGGCTCTATAGACTGTTTGACGATCAACGTATAGACGCTAGAGAAAGACAACGAAAGCTAAAGATCGCTACTTCGATTACAGACCAATCTTCTTTGACGATCAGTACCCAGGTGATTAATGAAATTTCGGCGAATCTAATTAAGAAAGCTAATTTTGATGAAACTCAAATTAAAGCAGTGATTCAATCCCTGTATAATCGCTGTCAAGTGGTAGAATTTAGCTTGAATATTCTGCAATCTGCTTCTGATTTACGCATCAATTATAATCTCTCATTTTGGGATAGCCTGATTGTGGCGAGTGCATTAGCCGGTGGTGCAGATTTTTTGTATTCTGAAGATATGCAAGATGGGTTAATTGTTTCGGGACAACTCAATATTATTAATCCCTTTCAATGACAGTAGGGGCGAAAAATTTTTCGCCCCTATAACCGGAGTCTCCTCTCCAAGCTTGGACAAGATGGTACAATAACCTGCAAATGGCTCCTATAGCTCTGAATTATTTACTGCAAGCAGGGATAAGTCTCTCTCTTATGGCAGAGGGATATAGGTAGAGGAAATTATTTCAGTAACTCCTCAAATTGTTGTTGACTCCACAGGGTTTGATACAGTCCCTCTTGCTCGATTAATTCCCGATGGTGTCCCATTTGCACAATGCTTCCCCGTTCCATGACAAAGATGCGATCGGCTGTTGCTGCTGCGGAAAGTTGATGGGAAATAAACAACACGGTTTTTTTGCGCGTGCCTGTAGATAGATTCTTTAAAATTCCGGTCGCTGTTTGATTATCTACACTCGATAAACAATCATCCAAAATTAAGACGGGCGCATCAATCAGCAACGCACGAGCTAAGGCAGAGCGCTGCCGTTGTCCGCCGGATAGAGTGATCCCTCTTTCTCCGACAATGGTGTCATAATATTGGGGGAAATTGAGAATTTCCGGATGAATTTGGGCAGTGGTTGCGGCGGTTTCTACCCTAAACTGTTCCGCCAGAGGATCGCCATAGCGAATATTATTTTGAATCGTGGTACTGAACAAGAAACTATCTTGAGGAACAAACGCGATCGCGCCCCGCAAATCGGTTAAGTTAAGCTTGGTAATGTCATAACTATCCAGAAATACCCGACCCTGGGCAATGGGTAACAGTCGCGGAAGTGCCTTAGCTAGGGTTGATTTTCCCGAACCAATCGGCCCTACAATGGCAATAGTTTCACCAGGATGAATGCTAAAATTAATGTTGTTCAGAGCGGGGGTAGCACTACCGGGATAGGTATAGCTCAGATGACGGGCAACCAGTTGACCTTTAGGTGGTGTTTTAAAGTCTAGAGATTGGGAAAAATTCTGAATTTTGGGCTGCACCTTGAGAATTTCTTCGATGCGATTAATACTCACTTCTCCCCGCTGATAGGCACTAATGGTAAAACCGAGTAAGGCAGTTGGAAACACCAGGCGCTCCACATAAAGCAGCAAGGCTAAAAAGTCCCCAATGGTAATCGAACCCCTGGCAATTTCTTGAGTCCCCATCCAGAGAATCACCAGTAAACTTAAGGAAGCTAAAGCTTCGACTAAGGGAAAGAGAAAATTACGAGTTCTGGCTAACTTGAGGTTTGCGCCGAGTAATTTCTGATTGAGTTGGCGAAAAGCTTGCTGTTCATTGTCTTCTTGGGCATAAATTTTAATTAACGAGATGCCGCTCATATCTTCTTGGATCAGATCGCTAACGTGGGAGAGTTCTTCCTGTACGTCCTGCTGTTCCTTGCGAAGTCGGTTGCTGAAAATCTGTACGGCAAATAACATTAAGGGATAAACGGCGATCGCCAACAAACTTAAGCGCAAATGAATCGATAGCATCACCGGCAGAGTCAGTACATACGCAAACACTGTATTCGCCAAGCTCAACACGGCAAACCCCAGCAGACGGCGAATACTGTCCACATCCGAGGTCGCCCGGTTAATCAAGTCCCCCACCGTATGCGTGGCAAAATACCCCGAATCTAGGCGCAAGAAATGCCCGAATATTGCCTGTTTGAGGTCAAACTCCACCTGACGACCGACCCCAAACAACAGAATCCGCGAAACCATGCGAATCACCCACATAATGGAGGCTAACGCCAATAACCACAGCACCGTACTAATGACCGTCCGAGTGCTAAACGTCACTTGTAGATTATTGACTCCATCCCGAATTAGCAGAGGAAGGTAAACCCCCAGAGCATTGACAATTAAAAGAGAAAAAATACCCAAGCCGGCTGATTTCCAATGGGGACGCAGATAAGATCCGAGCTTCTCTAAATTTGATTGAGCCATAGGGAAAGGGTGGGAGATTGCTTACTTATACGGTTGCGTGTCAGATCGAAAGAGCGCCTGGCGATCGCCAGCACATATCATCACCATACTACATTCCTATACCTCTCCCTAATCCGCCATCAGCCCCTACTCAGGGGCTGATGGTTTCCTGGAGCCATAAGCGAAAGGGCCGGAACTATGTCAGAATGTTCACAGTATTTTTGTTCTCCTTCGTGATTAAATAACCCATTGTGTTTGTTCTTAGCGGTTACGAATACTTTTTAGGCTTTCTGCTGCTATGCAGCTCAGTCCCCGTGTTGGCTCTGGGAGCTTCCTATATCCTGCGTCCCAAAGGCGTTGGTCCGGAATGCCGCACTACTTACGAATCCGCCGTTGAACCGGTGGGGGGGGCATGGATTCAATTCAACATTCGCTACTATATGTTCGCCCTGGTGTTCGTTATTTTTGATGTAGAAACCGTGTTTCTCTATCCTTGGGCAGTAGCTTTTAGCAAGTTAGGCCTGTTAGCCTTTATCGAAGCCTTGATTTTCATCGCCATTCTGGTGGTGGGCTTGGTCTACGCTTGGAGAAAAGGAGCATTGGAATGGTCGTAGGTTCTAGTAAAACAGAGATGACACAAAATCTGATTAATCCCGTTGAACGTCCGCAAGTCACTAACGAACTGTCAGAGAATGTAATTCTGACAACGGTAGAGGATTTGTATAACTGGGCGAAACTCTCTTCACTTTGGCCGCTGTTGTATGGTACAGCCTGTTGCTTTATCGAATTTGCGGCCTTGATTGGTTCCCGGTTTGATTTTGACCGCTTTGGTTTGGTTCCCCGCTCGAGTCCCAGACAAGCGGATTTGCTGATTACAGCCGGAACCATCACCATGAAGTATGCTCCGGCTCTGGTGCGCTTGTACGAGCAAATGCCCGAACCCAAGTATGTGATTGCCATGGGTGCTTGTACGATTACAGGTGGTATGTTTAGTATGGATTCCCCTTCTGCGGTGCGTGGGGTGGATAAACTGATTCCAGTTGATGTCTATATTCCCGGTTGTCCTCCGCGACCTGAGGCAATTATTGATGCCATCATTAAGTTGCGCAAAAAGATTGCGAATGAAACGATTCAGGAACGGAGCAAAATCCTGCAAACCCATCGTTATTATCAGGTGAGCCACAAAATGAACGTGGTTGAACCGATTTTGACGGGAGCATATCTCCAATCCGAGACGCGACAAGCTCCCCCGAAAGCGTTGGCAGAGGCTTATGGAATGCCGATTCCTGCAGCATTAGAAGGTGAAAAACAGGAGGAAGTTCAGGGTGGCTGAGGAAAATCAAGAGTTAGCACAGGAAACGGCAGGACCGGTTTCGAGCTGGTTGGGTGAGAATGGGTTTGGTCATGAGTTTTTGGGGCGCGATCGCTCTTCGGTAGAATTGATTAAGGTAGAACCCCAAGTTCTCCTACCCATTTCTTCTGCGCTCTATGCCTATGGCTTTAATTATCTCCAATGTCAAGGTGCGTATGATGAAGGCCCTGGTCAAGCATTGGTCAGTTTTTACCATTTGCTGAAGGTGGACGATGATGTGGTTGACCCGGAAGAGGTGCGATTAAAGGTCTATCTGCCTCGCGATAACCCGAAAGTACCTTCAGTTTATTGGATTTGGAAAGCAGCAGATTTCCAAGAACGGGAATCCTATGATATGTATGGGATTGTCTATGAAGGTCATCC
>NZ_CEZBFX010000193.1:0-4874 GCF_982964205.1 Roseofilum sp.
CTGCAATTGAGCCGCCTTAGTCTCTATGCCATTGGCATTCTACTCTTTCGTGCTATTTTTGTGCAAGGAGTTCTTTTGCCCCATTTAGGATTAGCGATCGCGCTCTGTGGAACTTTTGCCGTTTGGCTTGCCTTCACCCGTCGTTCTCAATACTATAAACCGATCAATCGCCTGGGTTTAAGTATCCTCTTTGTTGCCTGGTTTGTCTCTACCTGGGTGACGCTTCCTTGGCAAGGAGTCATGATTGGTTTAATCGCCACACAAATCTATCACAAATTCATCTATCGTTGGCAAAATCGGCGCGATCTGGCAATCCTGTGGTTGATTGTCGCTCAAATTGCTATCCTGCTGTGGAATTTTATTCCACAAATCACACAAGGGCAAATTATCGCCACAGCGATCGCTATTACCCAAGCTCAAGAATACCCGATCGCTCTCATCAGTACCCTTGGACTGCCTTACCTAATTTGGATCGTTAACATGGGCGATCGCTTCTATCGACAGGAAAAATCCAAACTCGCCCATTTTTCCGAATGGGTTGCCCTAGGATTGGGAATTAGCTTACTGCTCTTCAGTTTCCCCAATTCCATTTTACGGATTTTCTGTTTAACGAACCTAATTTTTCTGATCGTGTGGCTAACGAAGCGGCGATACGATCTGCAAATCCTGCATTCTTTTCACCTGCTTGTCTATCTCAATCACTTCACTGGATTAGCCCTACTTTTAAGCTTCATTGATTATGCCAGCCCTGACTTAACCTTAAACACGTGGGCGCTGATTTTGCTCGAAATTACAGTTATAGAATGGTGGTTTTCCGAGCTGCGGCGATCGCGCCAGCGATGCGGAGCATTATCGCCAGAACCGAATTCCTATGAAAAAATCTGGCAACAAAGTGCCTGGTTAATCGGATTTGGGTTAGCGGCGATCGCCTATGGATTGCTTGACGCTACCCGGCAACAGTATAGCTTTACCCTCACCCATCTCACCTGGTTAACTATCCCTGCAACGCTCACCCTGATTAGCTATTCACCCCATTCTCATCGGCTCAATATTACCCCTCGCTTGAGCATGGTTATGCTCTTGGTTGCTCAAACCCTGCTGTTTGAAACTCCAGGATGGCGAGGGTTTGGGCTAGCCGTTGCCACCCTAATCATGGTATTCAATACCCGTAAATTGCCCAATCTCGTCACTGCTGGGATTACCATTGGTTGTGCCTTAAGTACCCTAGGGTTGATTTTGTGGGATCTCGTTCCAGGAATGCCGCCTCCGATTGATACCCTGTGGTTAATGCTGGGGGCGATCGCCGTTTCTGGATTATGGGGAATCCGTCATTATACGTTTTACAAAAGTATCTCTCATTACAGCAGAGCGCTGGATATTTGGGCGATCGCCCTCTGTGGTGCAGTTCTTATCCTCCAAAGCACTTGGGTAAGTCAAGGGCTACTTACCCCTAATTATCTTTCCATCAGTACCAGTATGCTCCTCAGTGGTGCAACCGCCTATCGCAGTTGGTATCCAACCCCCCAACCTACTGCTATTGGATGGAGTAGTGCGGCTGTCATGGTAGCAGTTTTACCCACGATGAACGTTTTCGATCTTAGGTGTTTAAGTTTACTGGTTGCCAGCCTAATCCTAATCGGTCATAGTCGCTATTATCCTAAACTTTATCTGACTGCCATGACCGTTGGCTTAGGGTTAGTCACCGAGCGAGTGATTTTATCCGACTGGATTGATATTCCCTCAACCGCCTGGTGGATCGTCGGCTCAGTCAATGTTCTAGGATTATGGATAGGAGCAAAAAACCTACGTCTGGGTAAAGCACAATGGCAGCGCCAGTTAACTCGACTCTATCGTAAAAGTTTCCATGGATGGGCGATCGCGCTCTGCCTCTTTTGCTTAATCTTGCTCACCCTCCATTCTATCCTCGTCTACACCAACACTCTCACACCACAAACCACCATTTTCATCAGCTTAATCCTCCTCCTGATTGCCCTTCTTTACAGTCAGAAAAAACGTCCTCGTCACCCCGCCCCTGTTTTTTCCCAATTGGGCACAATCAGCAACTGGGGATTATTTGCAATCGGATGGACAATTGAACTCTTAGCCGTCGAAACCCTGGGAAGTTTTGACGCTCCCATCATTAACCTTGCCCTGATTAACCTAATTTTGGGGTTATGCGCTCAATTACTCGGCGACTGGTGGAGTTCAAAACAGCCCGCAGAAACCAATAATCTGGGTACAGCCTGGCATATTATCCCCCTAGCTTACGGGATTTTGGGGGCGATCCTCCGTTGGGGAACAGTTTCAAGTTGGACAGGAATCACCACCCTAGCTTTAGCGATTATTATCCTCGGTATTGGCAAGCGATCGCCGAAATTTAAACCCCTCATTTATCTTGCCCTTGCTGGAATCACCGCGTGCGCTTACGAACTCCTCTTTTATCAACTGTCCTTACAACCCGGAGGTGCAACTGGTGATGGACTGATTCTCATGGCAACCCTAGGCAGTAGTATCCTCTACGCCTATCGCCTATTAGGAAAATTTTTACGCCCTTATTTCCAACTTACTCCTAGAGAATTTCGCTGGATTTGTCATCTCCATTGGTTCACCTCTAGCCTACTCTTAATCATCGCCACTTTTAACCCCATTGCACAAGGAATGACCCTAGGATTTGCCACGGGTACAGCATTAGTTCTCTACGCCATCAGCCAAGGTCGCCATAAGCATTCTATAGCCCACTCTTCCGTGGGAGAGGGCAACCTCTCACCCCAAGAATTGTGGGTCTATCTCGGGTTTTTAGAAGCCCTAGGAATGCGAATTTACTGGTTAAATACTCCTGTTGCCCAACTCTTAGGCGGTCTATTAGTGGCTTGGAAAGGAGCTATTGCGACCTTATTTGCCTACTTTCTTTACTTCCTTCCCTGGGAAACTTGGGGATGGTCAAAACGCCCTTGGCAAGTGGCAGGCATTGCGATCCCGGTCTATGCGATGTTAGAGAATCCAGCTATTTTAAACCAAGCCAGCTTAGTGGTCATTGCTGCTTATTATATCGGATTGGCGATCGCCAGCAAACAAATTCGCTTTACCTACCTCACCTTAGCCGTCCTCAACTGGATAATCTGGCGATCGTTTTTCAATATTCCTATTACCGAAATCTTCTGGTATAGCCTCACCATCAGTCTATCCCTCCTCTACATCATCCAAGTCGATCCCCTTTTAAACTCTCCCCAAAACCGAAAACTTCGCCATAACCTTCGTCTGCTAGTTTCCGCTACCATTAGTTTAATTTCCTTTACTGCCCAACAATGGATCGGTACGCTCACTGGAACCCTCAGTTTACTCATCATTTTTGCCGGACTCTCCCTAAAAATCCGCGCCTTTCTCTATATCGGAACCACCAGCTTTTTACTCAATGTTTTCTATCAGTTAGGCATTCTTATTTTCGACTATCCTTTCTCCAAATGGTTAGTTGCCCTAGGAGTCGGAATTTCCCTCATCTGGATCGCCGCCACCTTTGAAACCCGCCGCGACCAAATCCAAGCCTGGTTCCAAGAATTACAACACTGGGAGTAATCCTGTAGTAGAGTGTGTTCCTGAAGACACTCTACTTTCTTACTATTCCCAGTCTAGTTGCTGGAGACATTTTTGCAATGCTGTCTTTACAGAACCTCGACCAGCACTAATTTTAGTGCCACCTTTTCCATCTGGAATAATGACTGTATCTTTCCAACATGGCCCTTGCTTTGACCAATCGATATCTTGAGCAATCTGTTTCACCATTTCTTCATCAAAATAATTATTATCATTATATTGACGAATATAGTACAATACATTGCCTAAAATTTCTAATCCAGCACTAATGCCTAAAATAGAAGACTCACGAAATTTTGCAGCATCTTTCCAATACAGTTGGTCTTTACTAAGGATCTCTCCAGTTAACCGAGCTGTTTTTTTCCAGTTCTGGCTTTTTTCCGGGAATTCTGCGGTTTGTGAATAGAGAAGAAAAAAGGAATTCAGGCAGTCACTCAATTCCTGTCCATACTGTTTTACCAAATTACGTTTGTTGACTTGAGATAACTTATCGGTAGGATGACCTGCAAATGAACAACTGACCAGCTTTGCTACATAATTAATAGTGTAAATGTAACCGGTCTTAGATCCAGGAGTTGATTTGATCTTTTGTGTTTTTTCATGAAAAATATTAACATTTTCAACAACAAATCTAGCAATTGCATCCTTCCCAAAGCCACTATAAGCGACTAAAAGAGATTGAGGCATTGCAAGAGTTTGAGCCATATCACAGAAATCCGTTTGACATTGTTCAAACTCACCCTCAAGGACTAAGTTAATAGGAAATGTAGAATCTTTAATTAAATCACGCTGTGTTCCATCAGATTCAATTAATTCAACAATTGCCCTTCTGCGGTGCTGTCCATCAGTAATCTCTAGTGAGGTATTATTCAAAATAACTACAACATACAAATCTCCCCAAATTTTTTGATATTTGATTTTAGATGGATCGACATTAGCAGTAATTGCTCCCAAAATCCATTTGTTGTTTGATTCAGCCCGTTCAATAATATAGTCTTTAATCCTTTTGATATGCTCATCATTAATGGGACGATTTTTTCCAGAGGTTGGATCATTACTATTATGAGTAACACTTCTCCCTCGAAGAAGAGTAGGAATTTCCGCAGCATGAGCATTGATCTGAAGCATCAAACGACCTCCATGCTCAGATCCAATTGCTAAATATGTTTGTCCTGTTCTATACCACTTGACCATAATCGGTTGAATGCTCTCTGTGATAGCCTTAGTCAGTTCTTGGGTGACCAAAGAGTTATCGTCTCTCTGATTGTCGTTAGCTTCGGAGA
>NZ_CEZBFX010000194.1:0-4862 GCF_982964205.1 Roseofilum sp.
CGGGCTGTAATGACGGAAATTCGTTAGAATTTCCCAGAGTGACAGAAGAGGGGTAAGTTGTGGCCAAGGCCTTTGGGTTCAAAACTTAAGATAAGGCAATTCGGCGGCTGTCGCACGAATAGAGTTTACTCCTTGCAGGAGTTGGCTGCAACTGTCCCATGTACCAGAGGTAAACATTTGTTGCGCTCCAGCACTAAGGTAAACGGGGCTGGAGTTGCCTTCCCAGGCTACAGTCAAGGTATTGAGATCTAGGGTAAGCTCCATTTGAGGATTAGCGGCGATCGCTGTTTGCAGGGTCTTGATTTGCTCGCTCGAAGCGGTGACACAAGGCAGTCCAATGGCGACACAATTACCAAAGAAAATTTCGGCAAAACTTTCACCGATAATGGCTTTAATCCCCCAACGGGCGATCGCCTGGGGAGCATGTTCGCGACTGGAACCACAGCCAAAATTACCATTCACGACTAGGATTTTCGCGTCTTGATACTGGGGTTGATCGAAGGGATGTTTGCCCTGGATTTGGGCACGATCATCCTGAAAAACAACTTCTCCTAAGCCATCAAATGTGACACAGCGGAGAAAACGAGCTGGAATAATGCGATCGGTGTCAATATCATCACCGATTGAGGGAATTCCTGGGCCAGAAATTAGTTGAATTTGACTCATAGTAAGAGGGGGAATCAGGAATAGGAAATAGGCAAGAGGAACAAGAATTTTAACGTTCTTTTGCACTGCTATAATAGGGCGTTACCTGGCTGACGATCAATAGACCTCTTACCTATGCAGGGAAAAATAATAACCCAACAGATATAAGGAACCCGAAAGCACAATTAACCCGGAAGAGTCTATGACGGCTGCATCTAAAGCATCTTGGAGATCTCGATAGGCGGCACAAGCGCTCAGGTTCGGTTGTAGAGTTTGGGCGAGTTCAAGCAGGGCTTCCGGGGAAGCACAATTGCTGTCGGGAACGGGGACAGTAAAGAGGAGATCGCCGGGGCGCAGCAGAATTTCAAAAATTTCTTGATGGGATTTGGTTGAGATCATTCCCATTACCCAATGAATGGAAGTCGTCTCTAAGCTATCGAGATAGTGGCGCAAAACCATCGCCGACTCTGGGTTATGGGCCCCATCAATCAGGATGCGCTGTTGTTTCCAACTACTCCATTCTAGGCGACCGGGCCATCGGGTATGGGCAATTCCCTGTTGGATGGCTTGAGGAGAAATCTGCCAGTCTGAAGGGGGTAGAGCTTGGATGGTGGCGATCGCCACAGCAGAATTTTGCAGTTGATGCGCTCCCACTAAGGGCAGTTGATACTCCAGATCGCCAAACCTCGCTCTTCCTCCCCCCAAATCTTCGGCAGCTCGAGGATAAAGAGCTGGGCAATTTAACTCTTGAATTCGTTGCTCAATCACCGTTTGTGCTTCTGGCTGGAGAGCGCCAATAATCGCTGGACAGTGGGGTTTGAGGATACCTGCTTTTTCCCGGGCAATATCCCCTAGGGTAGGCCCCAAGACTTGCCAATGATCCCAACCAATGGAGACAATAATCGAAGCTAAAGGGCGATCGCACACATTTGTCGCATCTAAACGCCCCCCTAACCCCACTTCCATGACCGCCACATCGCAACCCCTTTCAGCAAAATAGAGCCATGCAGCAGCCGTAAACACTTCAAACTGAGTGGGCAAATCTTCAGGATTGACCTGTTCTAAAACCAAAACCAAACTGTTATAGAGGTCTTCTGAGGCAATATTCTGACCATTAATACAAATTCGTTCCGTCCAATCTTGTAAATGAGGGGATGTATAGCGTCCCACTCGATAGCCCGCTGCCTGTAAAATCGACGAGATATAAGCACAAACTGACCCTTTGCCATTGGTTCCAGCCACATGGATAACTCGAACCCGATCCTGGGGATTCCCCAGACGAGCCAAGAGTTGCTTAATGCGATCCAACCCTAGATGAATCGCCGGATGTTGATGAGAGGGCAACAAATCGGCGATCGCCTGCCCCCATTGAGAAACCTTATTCTTCAAGTTGCAATCTCAAATTCACTGTTCCAGAAGGTCTAACATCACCGGGAGAGCGAAATAATCCTAAACCTTCCCCTACGATACTCTCTCTATACATGACATCCACCTTTTCATTGAGTCTCAATTGGGGAATCCCTCGAGATCTTCCCTGGGTCGATAAGCGCGGATCTGCCCGGTTTTCTAGGTCTGTATACAAACCCGGAAAATCTTGAGTGCTGCGACTCTCCACTGTTTGCAAAGAGTCTCCTTTCAAAGTCACCGCCTCATCTTGGGACAGAGCGGGAGCCGTGAATAAGGAAACCACTCCCCCCAAAGTCATCAGGGGTATAACTAGCCAGAACCCGATGGCGCTACGTCCTGCTAGGGAATCGGGCATACGGCATAGGGAATTGAGGGGGTGTACCTGCATTTTAGGATTCACAACTGTACTCCATAACTGTAAAGTCTTCATCTGTAACACTGAGGGATTCAGTCTAAAAATACCCATACTTACTATTATGGTGCGTTATGGAAAGCCTGAGCAAGCGATCGTTTATAAAGTCTTAATCTCCTCACTATCTCTTGCCAGCCCTAAAGCGTGACAGCCATTAATTCTCCCTGATTTAAATGCCAACAGCGATCGGCTAAACTGACTAACTCATCGGGATCGTGGGTGACAATCATCAAGGTCCAATGGGACTTAATTTTAGCTAACAATTGCACCAATTGCCGACGCATCGACCAATCTAAACCGGCGGTTGGCTCATCTAACATTAAAATACTCGGTTGACGGATTAATTGTACCGCTAAAGCTAAACGGCGCTGTTGCCCCCCACTCAAGGCATGGGGAGAGGTTTGCAACGACAGGCGATCTAAACCAACTTCCATCAGGGCTTCCCTAACCCGATCTACATCTAACTCTGGATGACCTAAACGCAACTCTTCCAGAATCGTACTGCCGCAAAAATGGCGTTCGGGAAACTGAAAGACTAATCCTGCCAATTGTTGCATATCCTCAGCAATTAACACTTGCTCGCGCCAGCGAATTTCTCCGGCTGTTGGATAAACTAAACCTGATAAAATTTCCATCAGAGTACTTTTTCCAGAGCCACTAGGGCCAATAATTAATCCGAGTTCTTGGGGGCCGAGTTCTAAATTAATGGCTTTGAGAACCGGGTGGGGAATAGCTGGAGGATGATAGCTTAAGTTGTTTAGATAGAGCATGGGGAGATGGGGGGATAGGGAGATAGAGGGATAGGGGGATGGGAACTTTTAATTCAAGATATATGATCGTATCGAGTATACTATCGGACTAGAGAGCGACTGACTGCTGTTGAGTTAAACTGCCATGAAAAACCAGCGTAACCTATTTAAATTTTGCTCCAGCTTGGCGATCGCCAGCTTACTGCACTTGAGTGTATTCACGCCTTCCCTACAAGCGGGCGATCCCTTCCGCGAACAAAATCCCCATGCCATTGGTGAGCATACGGAAGCTGCATTTAAGGCCCTTTTTATTGGCGGAGATTATCCCCAAGCGCAACAGTATCTACAACAGGCAAAGCAGAGGGAAGCCAACGATCCGATGCTTTATGCAATGATGGCTTCTCTAGCGTATATTGAACAAGACTGGGAGAAATTTGAAGAATATGCTCCCCAAACGGGTAAAGTGGCCAAGGCTTTAGTTAATGAGAACCCGTTACGGGGCAATTTATACATAGCAGTGGGTCATTTTATGGAAGGGGGTTATGCCTTAGCTAAAGATGGGCCAGTCAGGGGCGCAACCCAAGCATTAAGGGAGTTACAAGAAGCGCTAAAGTTTATTAACAAAGCGGAAAAAATCCGGTCGGACGATCCAGAATTAAATTTAATTAAGGGATACATGGACTTAATGTTAGCCGTGAATTTACCCTTTGCCGATCCGCAACAGGCGATCGCCCGTTTAGAAAATCTAGCCCGTCCCCAGTATCTCACCTATCGCGGCATTGCCATGGCTTATCGGGATTTAGGCAATTACAATAAGGCTCTTGAATATGTAAATTTAGCCTTATCTGAGACCCCCAATCATCCCGAAGTTCATTACCTCAAAGCACAGATTCTCAAACAACTCGAACAATGGCAAGCCGCCCAAGGCTTTTTTAATCAGGCCTTAGCTCGGCCGCAAATTTTACCCAAATATTTAGTCGCCCAAATCTTTTTTGAATCTTGTCAAAATCAGCGTAAAATTGATCGGAAACCGCGCAATTGTGATGCTCTACGCGACCCCATTAAAGAAGGCAATCAAACCTGGGGGCCGGAACGTTTACCCTCTTTAGATTAGCGCTACGCGCTAGTGATGGGTAATAGGGAATGGGTCAGAACGTTCTGTATTCATATTATTCATCATGAAACACAAAAGTTGGGAATCAGAAAGAGAACAGGGAAGCAAACGCTATCGTATTCAATGTCTGCGCCGTTTAAGTCAACTGCTCGATAATGCTCTACCTATTCCCGGCTTAAATTACCGCGTGGGAATCGATCCAATTATTGGCTTAATTCCTGGAGGTGGAGATATGGTGAGTGGGATCTTATCCGCTTATATTGTTCTGGAAGCAACTCGGTTTGGATTACCGAAAGAAACCCTAGGACGCATGGTGATTAATGTCCTCATTGATACCCTGACCGGAATTGTTCCCATTTTAGGGGATCTTTTCGATCTCACCTGGAAGGCAAATGCGATGAATGTGGAATTGCTGGAAGAACATTTACAAACCCCTAAATCCAGCGAAGCAGCCGATCGCGGCTTTATCATTGTCATGATTACAGCGCGAAGCGCGGTAAGCCGGTAAGCCGGTAAGCCGGTAAGAGGAAAACCA
>NZ_CEZBFX010000195.1:0-4607 GCF_982964205.1 Roseofilum sp.
TAATATTCCCTTCTCGGCTTTCGTCATCGCCTTCCGAGACTTGATGGGACAGTTATTAGCAGAATCAGATGCCCAGCTCGTCCAGTGGAAAGAGAAGACTCTCGCCGCTTTGGGAGAAAATGGGCAAGTGATTATTGACGTAATTCCCGAGTTAGAGCGAATCATTGGAAAACAGCCAAAAGTTGCCGAACTTTCGGGCACTGCGGCGCAAAATCGCTTCAATTTATTGTTTCAGAAATTCATTCAAGTTTTTACAACCAAAGAGCATCCCTTAGTCATTTTTGTGGACGACCTCCAGTGGGCAGATTTGGCATCGCTGAAGTTGATAGAATTGCTAATGGAGGATTCGGGAACCGGTTATCTGCTGCTTCTAGGAGCTTATCGAGATAATGAGGTATCTCCCGTTCACTCGTTAATGCTGACTTTAGATAAAATTGCTAATGTGGGAGCGACGATTAATACGATAACCCTTGCGCCTTTAAGCCAAAACAATCTTAAGTGCTTGGTAGCAGATACTCTGAGTTGTAGCCTGGAAGTGGCCCAACCTTTAACGGAATTAATTGATCAAAAAACTAAAGGGAATCCCTTTTTTGCCACCCAGTTTCTCAAAGGGTTGCATGAAGATGAATTTATTGTCTTCGATCGCGATAAAGGCTATTGGTTCTGCGACATAACCCAGGTGCGGCAGTTGACCCTGACCGAAGATGTAGTCGAGTTTATGGCTTCTCGGCTGCACAAACTACCATCCGCGACCCAGGAGATGTTGAAGTTAGCCGCTTGTATCGGCGCTCAGTTTGACTTGGAGACTTTGGCTATTGTCAGCGAACAGTCTCAAATGGAAGTGGCAGCTTCCTTGTGGAGGCCGCTGCAAGAGGGATTGGTATTGCCCCTGGGTGAGACCTATAAGTTTTTCCAAGAGAGTGAAGGAGAGGAAAAGGGACGGGCAGAAGAAATATCGGTTAGCTACAAATTTCTACACGATCGCGTCCAGCAAGCGGCTTATTCACTCATTCCAGAAGCGCAGAAAAAAGTCACTCATCTCACCATCGGCCAATTGTTACTCGGCAGTTATCGAACGGCAAAAACTGAGGAGAAAGTTTTTGACATTGTCAATCAACTCAATATGGGGAGGCAGTTGATGGTCTGCCCGGAAGAACGTCATGAATTAGCCCAATTAAATTTACAAGCCGGACAGAAAGCGAAGGCTTCGACCGCCTACAGTGGAGCGCTGGGATATTTAAAAATCGGAATTGAATTGCTCGACTCAGACCCCTGGCACGCCCAATACCAACTGACTTTAGCTCTCTATACCGAGGTTGTCGAAGCGTCTTACCTTCACGGCGAGTTTGAGGACGCACAGAACTATAGCGAATATGTTCTGCAAAATACGAGCAATGTCTTGGATGTTGTTAAAATATACGAATTAAAGATCGGTCAAACTTTCGCAGAAAACAAAGCTAAAGAAGCATTAGAGATAGGATTAGAAAATCTCAGCAGATTAGGGATATCTCAGGAGGATATTCGTGCTTACGGACAGCGGGAAATTGTATTATGCGATCGCAACGATTTGGCTAATAGCTCCTTGATGACCGATCCCTATAAGCTGGCTGCAATGAGAATTCTCGTTTCGATTACTTCAGCGGCGGCTATGGCTAAAACCGATCTTTTTTCTTCTCTGGTTGCCACCCAGATCCATCTGTCTTTGGACGAAGGTCATTCCAGTTTAACCGCTTCTGCCTATGGTTGGTATGGCTTTCTTCTCTGTGGATATCTGGGAGATATGGAGAAAGGGTATCATGCTGGACAATTAGCCATAGATGTGTTAAACCGATTTGAAGCAACATTTCTTAAATGTGAAGTGAGAAATCTGGTCTATCAGATGAATCATTCTTGGAAAGACCATCTCAGAACCATTACTCCTCTGTGCTTAGATACATTTAAGATTGGGATCGAGAATGGTAGTTTAATTCATGCCAGTTACAGCGCCGGAAATTACTTTGTGAACATGTTTTTGATCGGCGAGAATTTACAAGTGATGTTAGAAAATTACATCTATATCAATCGCTTTCGCAAACAAGTCAAAAGCACTCTAGTAATTACGGATATTTGGCGGCAGCTTAACTTGAATTTACAAGGATTGGTTCAAGACCGTTTTAAACTGACAGGAGAATCCATCAATGAGGATAGTTTAGTGCCTAAAATGCTAGACTATGGCGATACTTGGGGATTATTTTCGTTGTTAGTTGCCAAAGAAATTTTACTCTATCTCTTAGGAGATTACGAGCAATCTGTTCAATGTGCCATTCAAGCAAAAGAATATATTTCTGCGGTCGGAGGGTGGCCGCCAATTGGGGTTCATAATTTCTATTTTTCTCTATCGTTGCTGGCGTTATATGCCGATGCCGACCCTGAGTCTCAACAGCAATATTTAACACAAATTGCCACTAATCAAAAACAAATGTTCCTTTGGGCGCAGAGTGCTGCCATGAATTACCAGCACAAATATGATTTAGTTGAAGCAGAGCGATCGCGGATTACAAGAAAACGAACAGAGGCCATTGAATTATACGATCGCGCCATAGCCGGAGCAAAAGACAACCAGTACCTACAAGAAGAAGCCCTCGCCAACGAACTAGCTGCCAAATTCTATTTAGATTGGGGGAAAGGAAAGGTAGCCACAGGCTATATGACCGATGCTTACTATTGCTACGCCCGCTGGGGAGCTAAAGCCAAAACCGACCAACTCGAAGAAACATATCCTCAACTGCTTTCCTCTATTCTGCAACAGCCCCTTTTGCAGTTAGAGAGCAGTTTAACCCCGACTAGCACTTTAATACAAACGGCCCGTTCGAGTAGCAGCACAACCGGCTTGATGCTGGATTGGGCAACGGCGATGAAAGCGGCTCAGTCTCTATCGAGTGAAATGCACTTAGATAAACTGGTCTTAACCTTAATGAAAGCAGCAATGGAAAATGCCGGAGCAGATAGCGGTATTCTGCTACTAAAGCAACTAGAAGGTTGGCAGGTTGTCGCTCTATACTCCCAAGAAAGTGGCGATTTATCCTCGACCGAGGTATCGACTGAACGCTCTATTCCCACAAGTGTGATTAATACAGTCAAACGCAGCCAAGAAGCGATTATTGTTAACGATTTCTCTGGCGATATCCAGTTTGCCGGCGACCCCTATCTACTGCAAGAACAACCCAAGAGCTTCCTGTGTGCGCCTATCCTCAATCAAGGCAAGCTGATCGGTATTCTCTATCTGGAAAACCATCTGGCAACCGAAGCATTTACTAGCGATCGCGTGGAACTGCTCTCTATGCTCTGTTCCCAAGCCGCGATCTCTTTGGAAAATGCCCGTCTCTACGAACAAGCACAACAGGCTCTCAAAGACTTACAACAAGCCCAACTGCAACTGGTGCAAAGTGAGAAGATGTCGGCTTTGGGTAATTTAGTTGCAGGAGTAGCCCATGAAATTAATAATCCCGTGGGATTCATTGCTGGAAATATAAACCCAGCACGAGATTATGTGCAAGACTTGTTGGGATTAATAGACCTTTATCAGCAAGAATATCCAGAACCAAATGAAGTAATTGAAGAAGAAATTGAAGGAATAGACTTAGAGTTTTTGCGCTCCGATTTACTGCAACTGATTTCTTCAATGCACTCGGGAACAGATCGCATCCGTCACATCAGCAATTCTTTACGGACATTTTCCCGCACAGACAAGGAGTATAAAGTCCCATTTAACTTGCATGAAGGCATCGACAGCACATTGCTGATTCTCAAACATCGCCTGAAAGCCAACGAAGAGCGTCCAGCGATTGAAATTGTCAAAGACTATGGAGCGCTACCCGAAGTGCAATGTTTTCCAGGACAACTCAACCAAGTGTTTATGAATCTGATTGCTAATGCCATTGATGCCCTAGATGAGAGCAACCAGGGACGCAGTTTTGAGGAGATTGCCAATCAGATTAAGATTACCACCTCAGCAACGGCAGAAGAAGTCACCATTGGCATTGCCGATAATGGTACGGGGATGTCAGAAGAAGTTAGAGAACGCATCTTTGAGCAAGGGTTTACGACTAAAGCGGTGGGTAAAGGCACTGGCTTGGGAATGGCGATCGCCCATCAAATTATTGAGGAAAAACACGGAGGCACAATCGATTGCTATTCCCAAATCAGTAAAGGTACGGAATTTATGATTTCTCTTCCTTTAGACAATCCTGATGTGAAGAATTATGGATAAGGTTTAACCCCAAAGATACAGCTAAGGTTGTCTCCTTGATAAACTCTTCACATTGCTATAATAAACGAAAGAAACCTCTCCAAATTCAAGTTCTTCTAAAAAACTGCCATGGCTAGTCTCAGAACTCCCCTCCAGGGCTACGAAGTCCTCAAACTGCTGCACTCTAGTCCCAGAACGCTAGTTTATCGAGGACTACGTTTGGCTGATAATAATACGGTGATTATCAAATTGCTCAACTGTGAGTATCCAACCTTCAGCGAATTGGTCAATTTTCGCAATCAATACACCATTGCCAAAAATCTTGACTTGCCCGGAATTGTCAAACCCCTAGCCCTCGAACATTATGGCAAGGGTTTAG
>NZ_CEZBFX010000196.1:0-4566 GCF_982964205.1 Roseofilum sp.
GCAGGAGCAGTCCTCTCTCATCTCTGAACACCAGGTGATTCACCTGGTGATAGCAACAGAGAGAAGGAAAATTTAACTCCCCTTACCCTCTTATCTCTGAACACCAGGTGATTCACCTGGTGATAGCAGTTGCGCCTGAAAGTGAGAGAGATTTTTAGGGGTTTTGGGAGGGGTTGCCAGTTTCTCTCAGGGAACCCCTTGAATTTCTCTATGAAATCTATAGAAAACTCTAATTACTATCTAACCCATTTGACCTATTGCTTGCCCCTTACTTTTGGAGGTGTTATGGTGGTTTTGTGTTGAATGTGTGTTGAGCGCAGGTTTTTATCCCGCCATTCCTAGGCGAGAGTCATAGTATGTAAGCTACGAATTTAAACTGGGGTGCTAGGATTCGAACCTAGGAATGGCGGGACCAAAACCCGCTGCCTTACCGCTTGGCTACACCCCATTGGCTTTACCTTTGATATGATAACCTTAAGTGCTAGGGGTTTGTCAAGGGTTTGACTGAAAAATTCCCCCAGTTTACCCGAATTTCCCCTGTGGGAGTCCCTGAATCTGTACGTGATGAGGCAACCGTGTTGTTCACAACTCCGCCATCTCCCCCTAAAATCCTCGCCGTTGATGACAGTGCGATCGTCCAAAAATCGATTCAAAATGCACTCCAAGATCAGGGAGTAGAGGTTTTAGTCGCTGATAATGCTGTAGATGCCTTAAATTTAATTTATAACGAATCCATCGCTGTTCTTTTACTTGATGTTTCTATGCCAGGGGTTGATGGTTTGGAACTGTGCCGTACCATTCGCAGTATCCCTGAGTTTCAATCTCTGCCGATTGTGATGGTGACTGCGCGGGATAGTCCATTTGATAAAGTCCAAGGGCAACTTGCTGGGGCAACCCAGTATCTGACTAAGCCTTTTGATTCCCAAACCATACAAGGTATTGTCCAAGGTTTTATCGATCAAAGAAAATCAAGGTAAAGGATTTAGTCCTTTACCTTTATAAGTCAACTCTACTGGTAAAACGCTACTAACTTTTAGTGGTTTGCGTTGCCAGCAGTTCTTTGAGTTTTTCCAGATCCGCAGCCCAACGAGGATCGGGTTGAATGGAACCCGTATCTTGGCTGGGGCTAGAGGTGCTTTTCTTGGATTTATTTTTCTTACGGTTTCCACCACCGCTTGAACTGGCAGTAGGAGCGCTAGAGGCTGCCCCACCTTCTGCGCTGCCCCCCTCTTTACCTTTGTTCCGAGGCTGGGCTTTCTCGATCTTAAGGGGACTTTCTTTGAGCAGATAACCATTAAATTGCTCAATAATTTGATCGGCTTGCTCTTCATTTTTGACCGTGACAAACCCAAATCCGCGACACTTACCGGTCTTACGGTCTGTAATGACCTTAGTGGAAACTTTGGGTTCTGTTTCAGCAAAAATGGCTTCTAGCTCTTGCTTTTCCGTTTCTTTCGGTAAGTTACCAACGTATAACCGAACAGACATTGATAAGACCTCCCTATTTAGTCTGAGTTGACATAGATATGGCATGACCTAGCGTCCTGAACACCGAGCTGGCATTCAGTAGACTGAGGATGATGGGTAAACACAGTAAAATATTCACCTCGTTGGTAAACCTTTACTATTAGGATTGGGTTAGGCATCACGTTGCTCATTGAGTCTCATGGCAGGCTTTATCGATTCCGAAGACTCGGAAAAGGAAGAGCCAGGTTTTCCCTTTGGAGTCACTGTAAATTTTCCGGGTATTCCTATCGCTATCGAGCACATATTTATATTTTTTAGGTGGCTCTACCATGTTTACTTCATGCCATATTTAACCTATCACGTTTTGGCAGATGGAGCTACCCAAAACTCGATTATTTTACCCTTAAGTCCAGGATTTTGTCATCCCCTTGTTCAGAAATTTTCTTAATCCTATGGCTAACAGATAGTAAAAACCAGCCGGTTATGCGGCTGGTTAACTTGCTGTGTTGGGAGGAAGAACACATGATTCCAAAGCAGCCCACCTTGCACTTGCGTTGTCGATCGCCAGGTTGATTGACTGTTCTGGCTTGAGCCTTCTTGTTAAGAAATGTAACACATAAATTGAAATCTCGCAAAATTTCTTTACATTAGGTCTGAAAAACCAGATAAGCCCCCCAAAGTCCAAAGGAGATCGCCAGTAAAGACAGGAGTAGGGGATGATAGCTATTGGCTTGTAGTTGCGATCGCCCCTCCAAATAGGCCAAATCTATAGCCACATCAGCCCCCCGATGCAACCAGCCCCCCACCTTCACAGACTGACCGATCAAATCTTTGGGGCAAATAGGGTTAATCCCCCAATCTCCGAAAATACTCACACGGGGGCAATGGCGTAAACGAATCAACCCCGCAGAAGTGTGTAGGATTAACGTCTGTCCTAACCCATTATGAACCCCACGCCGTCCCAAGAGTTTGCCCTGTAAGCGCATAATTTGGCGTTTTTGAGGAGTTAAAGTAGCATCGATTTGGAACTTGGCGAAAGATTCTGAGCGATCGATGCGCTGAGCCTGGAGGGGAAGCACTTCCGGATAATAGCGATTGATCTGAAGCATCAGGATCAGGCTCAAACTAATGAAATAACAAGCGGTGATTAAATCCCCATCCTGATCTTGGGAGAGCCAAACCAATTGACCCACATAGAAAAAATAGGCGATCGCTCCCACCAGCATCAACACCAGACGAAACCCGATCCCCACAATGAACGCTTGACAGAGAGAGCGAGGGAATAGAGGGAGACTATTATTAACAAAGATCGAAGTGGCAACAATCAAATTAATCGCCGTTTTCAGCCATTCAGGTAAAGTTGAAGGTAAAGAGAGCCGAATGGGAGAGGAAAAGGGCAGACGTAACTCGGTTTCTAAACTGAAATTCATCTGGGTGGTTAGCCATTGGGTAAAATCTGACGATAAAGAGAAGCGACGGGGAGGGATAAACGGTAAGTCTAACTCCGTTTCTAAGCGGAAAAATCGGGCTAAATCCGTTAACCGTTGCAGGCGATCGCCCAATCGTCCATGACTACTCAGTAGGGTAACTCCGTAGCGATAGAGATTGTGTAAATCCCATTGCAGAACACTTTCAAAGGGTTGATTCGGGGTTAGATTACCGATCGCGATCGCCTGTTCCACCCCTAGGGGAAGCAAGAGATCGAAGCGTTCTACAACTTCCGGCACAGTAGATGTCTGCATAATTCCCCTGTGCCAACTTTGTGCCAGTTTCAACAATCCACGGGTAAGTGCATTCGGGTCTCCGGTGAGACTTACTGCGCTGGCATCACTATAAAGCAGTCGCCATCGAGAGAGCAGCAGTAAGGGCAGACGGAACAGATGATAGTAGGTATAACTGAGATTTGCTAAGAGAGTAGATAAGCCTCTGACGATTAGTTCTAGCAGAGGGATATCCAGGCGATCGGCCAAACGCTCACCTAACTTAGAGACTGACCAATATAGAGTATAGGGAAGTTGCAGGAAACAGACACAAGCTGAAAGCAAGAGAAAATCCCAGTTCAGAATGTGAGCCAGTTGGGTTGCGTAAAAGATAGCGAGTTCATCATCTTCCAAGCGATCGAGCATTCCCTGAGAAATAACCACATGACCGGTAGGGCGCAAGTGACCGATCGGGTATTGGATATATGTAAAAATTAGGGGCAACGAAGTGGGTAAAATACCCAGTGTAGGTTGGGGAAGTTTCCGTTGACGACAACAGCGTTGAATTAGGGTCGCTGATTCTGGCCGGATGGTTTTGAGATGCTCCAGGTTTAGGGGTTCTAATTCATACCCTTTTTTGAGCAGGACAGAGAGCAAAACTGGAGAAGCGATAAAAATTAATAATGAGAAGATGAATAGGAATAACGTGGGGTCTTGATAGAGAATTTGCCAAGGGCTGAGAAAGGGCAGTTTCAAAAGCAGGTACTGGACAAGGGAAAAGCTGATCTCAATGACAGTCACCATCCAGCCAAAAAAGGCGATCGCCGTTATTCCTTGCAAACCCCATAACCAACGAATATCCGATCCCAGTTTCGAGGTTTTCGGGAGAGTGCCCAATCGTTTAGCACGTCCAGCGTTTTTCCAGGTTCTCACTTCTGGGGCAGCAGAAGGAACAGAAAAACGGTTATTTGGTTCTTTCACTTCCGTTTTGGGAATCGGAGGAGGAGAAACAGATAAAGCATCTGTGGGATCGTCGGGAGACATGGTCTTGGATGGCTCCAGATCGGGGAACTGGCGCTTGAGTTTAGGTAAGGTTTTTTTTGCCCAGTTTTGGAACGGTGCATCGGGGCTGTAGGTGAGTAAGTGGCATAAATTAAGTGCTTGTTGCCCTTGACCCACTTTACGATAAGCAATAACTAATCCCTGTTGAGCGCGTCTTTTGCGAATGCCCTCTGATTCATTGGTATAAACGCCGTTTAAGTGGGCGATCGCGAGATCGTACTCTTGACGCTTGAGTGCTGCTAACCCCGCCGTTAAGGAAGGGCGTTGTGGGGGTGGTGATGACATATAGGAGGTGATAGTAGGCCATTAAGAGTGATAGCAGCAAGAATATCTCCCC
>NZ_CEZBFX010000197.1:0-4459 GCF_982964205.1 Roseofilum sp.
CTAAACCCTTGCCATAATGTTCGAGGGCTAGGGGTTTGACAATTCCGGGCAAGTCGAGATTTTTGGCAATGGTGTATTGATTGCGAAAATTGACCAATTCGCTGAAGGTCGGATACTCGCAGTTGAGCAATTTAATAATCACCGCCTTCTGATCAGCCAAGCGCAGTCCTCGATAAACTAGCGTTCTGGAACTAGAGTGCAGCAGTTTGAGGACTTCGTAGTCCTGGAGGGGAGTTCTGATACTAGCCATGGCAGTTTTAAAAAATGACTTAATTTTAGAGATTTTTCTTTAGTTTATTATATCAATCTGAAGAATTTGTGAACGAGGCAACCTTGGCTGTATCTTTGGGGTTAAACTTTATTCATAATTCTTCGCATCAGAATTGCCTAAAGGAAGAGAAATTATACATCCCGTACCTTTACTGATTTGGGAATAACAATCGATTGTGCCCCCATGTTTTTCCTCAATAATTTGATGAGCGATCGCCATTCCTAAACCCGTACCTTTGAGTGCGAAATCCTATAGTATAGAAAGAGTTGCTTAGGATAGTTAGGTTATGGTTTGAGGCAATAGGCACTAATGGCAATAGAAAATTTCCCAACTCTCCTTTTCTCTGCTATATAACAATCTACGCGCACTTCTGGGGCAAAATAATTTCAAATGCTGTTCTTTCTTCTGATTGCGATTGCACGGCGATCGTACCCCCATGTTTTTGAATAATGAAGTAACAGATAAACAATCCTAATCCTGTGCCTCTACCGACAGGCTTAGTTGTAAAAAATGGGTCAAAAATCCGGTCTTGAATCGCTTCCGGAAGGGGACTGCCATTATTCGAGATTGTAATTCGTATCTGATGGTTTTCAATCGCTTCAGTGCAAATTCGGACTTCAGATGTTGGCTTATGTTGAGGATTCTCTTGAATCGCATCTAACGCATTATTAATAATATTGAAAAAGACTTGATTTAGTTCACTCGGATAGCAGGTTATTTTGGGCAGTTGTCCGTACTCTTCAATCACTCGTATTTCGGGTTGGTGTTCATTTTTTTGAAATCGATGTTGCAGAATTAACAGCGCACTTTTAATTCCACTATGGATATCAACGGTTTTGATTTCAGCTTCATCTAAACGAGAAAAGTCTCGCAAGCTGAGAACGACTTGATGAATGCGATCGCTACCCACTTCCATCGATTGCAAGGTTTTGGTGACATCCTCAAGTAAAAAATCGAGGTCTAATTCTTCATGTTTTGCTTGAATATCCGCATTTCTTTGAGGATATTCGCGCTGATACAGTTCGAGCAAATCGATTAGGTTTTGAATATAATTTTGGGTATGATTAATATTGCCACGAATAAAGCCAATTGGATTATTAATTTCATGAGCAATCCCAGCAACTAATTGACCGAGCGAGGACATTTTCTCACTATGAATAAGTTGTGCTTGAGTGCGTTGCAACTGTTCTAAGGTTGTCTCTAACGTTTGAGCTTTTTGGTTGAGGGCTTCAGTTTTGCGCTCGACCTCTGCTTTGAGGGTGTGGGAATAGTGTTCGGTTTGTTGATACAGACGAGCATTTTCTAGAGAGATCGCTGCTTGGCTGGCAAGTAGTTTGAGCATCTCAATCCGATCGCGGGTAAAAGAACCCAGAGTGATGTTATTTTCCAGGTACAAAATACCGATGAGTTTTCCTTGACGACTCATCGGCATACATAACACGGATTTGGGTTGGTGGGTAATCAGATAGCGATCGCCGGCAAATTGGTCTACTGTACTTAAGTTGTCAAACACGGCTGTCTCTTGAGTCCGCGCAACCGAATACACTAAACTCTGGGGAAGATTCGAGTATCGATCGAGCTGAATGTCTAGTCGTTCGGCCCTTTCTCGATTGGCTTTGGCGATCGCCACCCATTGATTGTCTTGATATAACACTAAATGACCGCTTTGCGCTCCAGCATTGGCGATCGCGATCTGCATTAACGTTGCTAAGAGTTTCTCTAATTCAATTTCTTCAGAGATGGCTTGGGCAGCTTCGATCGCGGCGGGAAAATCTAACCAGATATTGGAGCTGTAGCTGCTGCTGGTTAAGCTGGCTGTCTGGCTTGGGGGGATGCTTAACTCGGACGGGCGTTGAGGATGAGTCGGTTGCCCAATCGCCGCGAGCAGTTGCGGATAGCGTTGTTCGAGATGCGCGATTTTCGCCTTTGCTCCCCAACGCGCATAGCTATAGTAAGCGTCTTGCATATAGCTGCTGGCGACTCTTTCTTTGCCCCAGTTGAGGTAGAATTTGGCAGCCAGTTCGTTAGCGATCGCTTCTTCATGGATGTATTGGTTTTCTTTCGCCCCAGAAATCGCGCGATCGTATTGTTCAATCGCTTGTCCTCGATCGCCCTGAATCCGTGCTGTTTCCGCAGCCACTAAATCCAGCTTATGCTGAAAATTCTGCGGAGCGTGAGTGGCCCAAATGTCTAGACGTTTTTGGTGAGTTTCCACCTCCTCCAACATTTGAGCTTGCTGTTCCGGGGCAGCACTGGGATAGAGCGCTAACAAAGCTAATGACCGATACAAGGGAATCTGAGTGATGGGTAACATTCCCACCCCAGCTTGTTCGTACTCAATGGCGGACTGGGAATGAACCAAGGTTCCTTCATAATCGTCAAACAAATAATGCAACATTGTTTTAGAGGTGTAAAAAAAGAACAATGCCGTGAACGAATTCATCTGTTCGATCTTAGGTATGGACTCATCTTCATTAAACCGTTGCCCCACCAGTTGTTTGGGATCGGCCGCCAGACCCATTAAATTTTCCACGAACTGTCCCCAGATTACGGCAGCAAAGTATTGGAATTCTTGCTGGAGACTCTTGGTCAGCTCAATGTAATAGCTTTGTTTTTGATGAATGAGGCTTAGGGATTCGCCCATGACGCAAAGGTTATCACAATAGTTAATCGCGGAATAACAGGCAAACTCAATGTCACCGGTCTCTAAGCCCGTTAATACGTTATCGGCAAGACATTCGGCGCGATCGCGCGCTAACTCTTTCCAGTTGCGAATAAAGGCATGAAACAGTTGATTCACCTTGCAAGTCAGTTCGGCTTCTTCATGGCGATCGAGGGTATGCAGCGCCAGTTGCCCAAAGCGGTACCCCAATTCAATGTCCTTCATCGTGGCACAGAGCAAC
This sequence comes from Roseofilum sp., assembly GCF_982964205.1. Lineage (NCBI taxonomy): Bacteria > Bacillati > Cyanobacteriota > Cyanophyceae > Desertifilales > Desertifilaceae > Roseofilum > Roseofilum sp. The sequence continues at coordinate 3,175 of NZ_CEZBFX010000197.1, forward strand.
ATCCCGTAGAGTGCATAGGCAAAGGCTCCTCTTGCTGAGTTTCCGTGGGTTGCAGACAGATTCAGCATCGTCACAACGACCGATTGCAGGAGCTGGGGATTGCCAATAAAGGCTGGGGCCCATAATTTGCTCAGAATGCTCAAAGCAGAAACAATCTGGGGATTGGCAATTGTCGGCAGGCTGTAGAGGCGATCGATATCGATATCGGGTAAGGGAGCCTCCGTCAGGGAGACATCGAGCAATCTCAAAATTTCTAACCCCACATCCAGTGCTGCTTGATACTGGCCTTGCACCACCAAAACTGAAATGCGGATTTCGTAGACTTTGACACGATCGAGAAGATCTCTAGCGTTGTTGATGACGGCTTGAATCTGTTGCTCTGCCTTTTCAAAGTTGCCATTGAGATAGCTGACTTCTGCCAGTAAATTATGTAATGGCAGCATTAATGTATAGTGAGCTTGCCATACTTCCAAAGGAGTTGCCTCAGTACGCAGGATCAGATGGATAGCTGTGTTTAAGTAGCTTGCTGTCGCATTGTAGGCAGCAGAGGATTTGGCCTTCCGTGCTGCCCCTAAATTCAGTTGTGCGAGATCTTCGAGATCGCTCGGTTTCTCGAGCAGAGGTATACCGATATTCAACTGGTTGACGATGTTGAAGAGGTTGTCTTCTCGTTCCCCTTTGGATGTTTTCTGCAACAACAATCGCCCGATGTTCAGGTGTGTCATCTGCTTGCGATCGTCCGCAATCAGGGAATAAGCAGCTTGCTGGACGCGATCGTGCAGAAACTTGTAACGAACCGAAACGTCTTGTACCCGTACTTTTTCCTCTCCTTTATTCCCTTGGAAAAACTTATAGGTCTGGTTTAATGGCAACACCAATCCCTCTTGCAGTACCCTCCACAATGAAACTGCTACTTCCATCTCAGGCTCTTCCCTGACAATGGCCAAAGTCTCTAAATCAAACTGATTACCAATACAGGCGGCTAACTTCAGTACCTCTTGAGTTTCTTTGGGGAGTTTGTGCAACCGAGTGGCCATAAACTCTACGACATCATCGGTCAGTGCTAACTGACGCACTCGCGTCAGGTCACAGTGCCAATAACCCAGATCGCGGTCAAAAGCAATAAACCCATCTTCGTGCAATCCCTTGAGAAACTGAGTGGCAAAAAAGGGATTTCCCTGGGTTTTTTGATAGACTAATTCATTTAAAGACCAAGCCCAATCCTGGCTACAACTTAGAGTATCTGCGACCAAGCCATTCAGACCGGTTTCGCTTAAAGGCGCGA
>NZ_CEZBFX010000198.1:0-4441 GCF_982964205.1 Roseofilum sp.
GCATATCGACCCGATCGAGGATGATCTCGTATCGAGCCTTTTTAATTCTACTTTAGTTATATAGCGTTTCTCAAATAGATGAGGGACAATAAAAAGTCTGCTTTCATTTACCAGTTTTTTACTCCTCTCTTCTAATGTACCTCACTAATTCGATAAAGGCTATAGTATTTTGAGAACTGATGGAATGCATAACATATTTCAGACATCTTGTATCCATTTTCATCCATGTAACTCCTGAGAGAAAAACCAAATTTGAGCACATCTCTGTTAAAGCTAACAAATAGTTCATAATACGCTGGGATTATAACAATACTATCAGTAGATACTGATTCTCCAGCAATCCCGTATAAGACTAATTGATCTAGTAGCATGTTATAGTTTGATGATGCAATTTCAAGCGATTGATACTTAACTTATAATTAGACCCCGTTGTGGCGGTAAGGTGACAATTTCTTTACCTGATTTTATCACACTTTGGGCATCGGGCTGTTTGAAATTCGGATTCTATTTCTAATACTGCGAAATGTGGGATAAAACGTCTTAACTCTTCCTGGCTCTCCCAGACAAATGAACCCACTCCTTTTCCAGTGAATATGAGGCATTTCATCGTTGTTTCAAAACCAGCAAAGTAATATCATCAAATATCTTTTCTTCCCTAATAAACCTCCACACATCTTCAATCACCCGTTCCCGAATCTCATAGGCAGTTTTATCTCGGTGTTCTTGCACCACTGTACACAAACGCTCTAACCCATAGTGTTCTTTCTCCCTATTTTGCGCTTCTGTAATCCCATCCGTGTATAATACCATCACATCAGAAGGATTTAACTGAATATCCTGTTGACTAATAAACTCCAAAATCTGTTCATCTAACCCAATAGGCAATCCCAAATCTATCGTATCAATCAACTCAATATCTCCGTTTAATCGAACCACAATAACTTGCTCATGTTGACCACTGAGTTTTACTCTACCCTGGTGATAATCCAAAATTGCTAGCGTTATATGTTTATCACATTTCATCCGTTGCAAATTGTCATAGAGTGTCTGATTCAATAGATCTAAAAATCGTACTGGATCGGTTTCATTCGCATTTTGCAAAGTACGAATCACGGTTTGAGTCATCAGCATTAACATCCCACTTTCTAAACCATGTCCGGTCACATCCCCAATCCCAATTTTGACTCGCTCTCCTTGCTTGAGAACGTCATAATAATCTCCACCCACTTCATTTGCAGGTTCCATATATCCTGAAATTTCTAAACCCACAATATTCTCTAATTCTTCCACGTTCGGTAGCACCATCTTCTGAAGCTTTCTTACGACATTTAATTCCGAACTCAAGCGCAAGTTTTCCACCTTAAGTTTATCATTTAATATTCCAATTCTCTGATTGGCTAAAGCTAAGTCTGCGGTGCGTTCTTGAAGTTGTCGAAAAGTGTTGAGAATTCGGTCAGCCATATGATTGAAATTGTCGGCTAAATGACCAATTTCATCTTTTCCCACGATCGGGGCACGAGCACTTAAATCTCCTTGAGAAAAGGCTTGAGTTGCTTTTTGTAAACGTTTAATTGGGCGAGTAATAGTGATTCCTAATAAAATAGCTAAAATAATATCAAATCCTAACGCTAAAGAGGCAACGATTCCTTGCAAAAGAAGACTTCCTCTTGTTAACTCTTCTAAGGCAGTTTCTGGAGTCCCTCTCACCAAAACACCAATGGGTTCACCTTGGTAATTATAAATTGCTTTAGCAGCAAATGTATAGTGTTTTCCTTCGAGCTTCATTCGTTGGGTGACCAGGCTATTTTTCGGGATAGTAATTGCTTCTTGTAAAAAAGTTAGATCGGGTATTGAGAGATCTAAAATATAGGAGCCATGAACGGCTGCATAGGCAGATTGATGTGCTTTTATATCAATGGGTTTAACTGAGGTGATTAAGTTAAAGTTTTGCCTGTTTTCATCATAAAGATAGATCCCACTATATCCACCATCGAGAGCTTCTAGAGTAGATTGGACAATCTCTCTTTTTTTATTCACTATATCTCCCGAAACTAGAACAGCAATGGGTTGATCGGTTTGGGGATCTTTGACTGGAGTAATAGTATACCGAATCAGGATTTTTTCTCCAGGCGTTAAGAAGGAAAGATGTTCGGGAGATTCAGCTTCTAAATCTTGCCAATGGATTATTTCACTGGTTTTTATTTGTTCGCCGGTTTTCAGAGCGATCTGAACGAGATTTTTCGGATTAAATACTTCTCCGGCTCGGTTCTGATTACCATTGACAATGATTTTGAGATTCTTTCCAACCAAGGTTGCATATTCAATTTGGCGTGCTTTGATTTCATTTTCTAATATTGTTTGAACTTCCTCTTCTAAGTCGGGAGGAATGAGTTGACCGTAATGGTGATATTGGGCTACTTGAATAATCGCTAAATTGTCAGCTTGTCCTCGAAATCCAAATCCCATTTGATCGATCTTGATATTATATTCTATCTGAGTAACTGCTAATTCAGATTTGGCTTGATGTTCTAATTGATTCCGTCCGGATTTAAAAATTAAGTACGCACCGACACCCACGAGTCCGATAATGGAAATAATTTCTGAGGTAAAAAGGCCAATGAGCTGTTTTTGACGAATGGGTAGATTTTTAAACCACTGAATTGGCCCTGATTGAGCAATTAGAAGCTTGCTAGAAGATGGATCATTTAATGGACTGTTAGATACTCTTAATTCAGAAGAATTGGGATCGTTCATCGTGAGTTAAGTACTTTAAGTTTCAAGGGAAGGATTATATCAATTAAAAATCTTAAATGGGTCTGAGTTGGGAGTAAATGGCTTCTAGCGATGCTAATATAGCGCGATCGCCCCATGGAAATCCTGAGCATGATACGGATGATGGGTTGCTAGAGGCAAGTAACCGATCGCGTACCAGTCGGTCGCGAAGTGTTAGGATACTTGCGCGTGAGCTATCGTTAGTTAGCCATGGAACGGGTAATTGTAAAGGCGATCATCGATCAATTTTTAATTTTTAATTGAAGGTAATGGTTATGTCTTTTATTCGGGATCAATCTTATCATCAGAGGCGTTCCCCGAAGGAGTCGCGGAGCGAATCGCCCCATTCTCCTCAATTTTGGTTGCTTTTAGTTTTGGGGTCAATCCTGCTACATGGATTAGTGTTATGGATAGTGCAGCCCCTATTGCGTCTGAGGATGACGGAGCAAGACTCTGTATCCTTTATTCCTATTGAGATGCTTGAGGCTATTGTTGAGGAAACTTCAGCTCCTGAAGCCGCACCTTCTCCAGTCAATGAGACAGAACCTGAACCCCCATCCCCTTCTCCTAGTCCACCTCCAGTTGTCCCAGAAGTACAGCCTGAACTGGAAGAGAGAGTCCCTTCTTTAGAAGCTTTTCCTGCACCCTTCCCTTCTCCTACGTTTTCCCCTTTTCCGGTTCCCAAACTTTCTCCAACCCCAGAACCTTCATCTCAACCGTCTCCCACTCCAACCCCAGAACCTTCACCTGCACTGTCTCCAACTCCCGAACCCACCCCAGAACCATCTCCAATTCCAACGCCTGAAGCCTCACCTGAATCGTCTCCAACTCCCGAACCAACTCCAGAAACCTCTCCAATTCCAACACCTGAAGCCTCACCTGAATCAACGCCAAGTCCAGAACCTTCACCTGAATCGTCTGTAACACCAGAACCTACACCAAGTTCAGAAGGTACTCCGGTTCCTACGCAGAGTGTCGTTCCTCGTCCTTTGGTGACTCCTTCACCAGATATTGAGTCTGTTCCTGTAAGATCTCCACTTCCCTCTCCTCCCCCTCAAGTTTCTGCCTCTCCCGTTAACCCCTTGCCTGAAAATCCGGCTGTTGCAGAAGAAGAATTACCCAATATTGGCGATATTAAACCGGACGAATTTTCTCCTAAACTTTTAGGACTCCAACCCCCTCCCCCAGAGCAACAAATCGATATTCCAGATGAATGGGCTAAAGCTAAACCTTTAGAAACACCTCTAATTTTAGACTCTGATAATCCCACTTGTCCCCTAGAGTCGGGTGTGCGGGAATACTTTGGTCAAACTATTACTTTGTTCGTTACTATTGATGAGAATGGGAGGATTTTACCCAGTTATACGCGGGTTTTAAATCCTCAAGATACTAATATTGCCTATCAAAATTTAGTCCAGTGTTTGGTCAACGAGCAAACTTGGAGTTTTGAGGCGGCGATCTCAGGAGATCGTCGAGTAGCCAGTAATGTGCAGTTAGAAGTTACCCTCGATCCCATTCTTCCACAACCCAATCTTGAATAAAAGCATATAGTGCTTCGCGCTAGGCAATAGGGAATAGGCAATAGAAAATGTCCTAACTCTCCCTTTCTCTGCTATATACAGCGCTTTGCGCTGTAACGGAGTACAGTATCATTGAGATAAGTCATTGC
>NZ_CEZBFX010000199.1:0-4272 GCF_982964205.1 Roseofilum sp.
GGGAGATAGGGGGATAGGGGGATAGGGAGATGGGGAGATAGGGGGATAGGGGGATAGGGAGATGGGGGATTTAATCGTAGGATTAAAAGTTTATTTTTTCAAGAAGTAAATCTGCCCAAATTGCTTTTTATATTGTCTCATAGCTTGGAACTCTGGAGCTATGGCGCTGGAGGGGTTGGAGTTGGGGTAGGACTTGGACTCGGACTGGCTGGGTTAATGAGAGTGTTCAGTTGATTTTGAGTTTGTTGCAGTGCAGCATTTTGCTGTTGATCGAGGGTTTGTTGGCGTTGCTGCTCTTGCAAGAGTTGTTGTTGAGTTTGGGTGAGTTGGGTGGCTTGGTTTTGGGCTTGTTGCAGTTGTTGAGCCAGTTGCGCTCTCGCGGCATCTTGCTGTTGATCGAGGGTTTGTTGCTGTTGAACGTAGTTTTGGAAGCTTTGTTGTTGTTGAGTGACTTGTTTTTGTAGGTTAGCGATCGCTTCTCCCACATTAACTTGATTCGCCCCCAATCCGATAATCAGTTGTCCAGTCGTTAACGTTTGACTGGTAAGATGTCCAGATACATTAACTTGACCCAGACCTGGGTTAACTTGCACCCCTCTAGAGCTATTCAGGCTAGTAGTTCCCGTCGATTTTAGGGTAACATTGTGCCGGGCATCATCAAGAATGTAGCGATGACCGCCTCTGGTCTGAATTTCGATGCGCTGGTTGCGGTCATCAAAACGGATTTTGTTTTGGCCGTTGGTGGTAATTTCCAGGGCGCGATCGCTATCATTGAGTTCTATCTCATGACCGGCACTACTGCGCAGATAAATCCCATCGCGACTGGCATATTGGTCTTCCTCCACAAACTGTAACGTATGGCCGCTAGGCGTTTTGAACGTTCTTAAGCGCACTTTTCCGCGATCGGAAATCGTCCGATTAACCGGTTCTGGCGGTTTATCCTGCCCATTCCACAACCCACCAATAATATAAGGACGATGCACATCCCCATGTTCAAACGCCACCAACACCTCATCATTAATTTCCGGCAAACAATCAAACCCCCGATGTTTACCCCCACCCACACTCACCACCCTTGCCCACTGGCTCGCATGGGCGCTACCATCAGGTTCCGGATTCAGCGTCGGAAACTTAACCCGCACCCGCCCCAACCCCTCCGGATCTCGATTATGCGTCACAATACCCACCATCAACGTCTGTCCCGGCCGCAAGCGACTTTGGGGCGATAAAATATCAAAAATCGACCCCCCTCGCAATCCCCGAACACTAAACTCCGTCGTATAAATCCCCTGGTAATACAAATGGCGAGTTTCCGTCACATAATATCTGCCACTGTAGCGCCCCATCTGCGTTAGCTCAATCACCTTACCCACCTGAATCAAGGGATTCCCATTTGCATGGGCATCGGCATAGATAAACTCCCCCCCCAACTCATCATAAATCGCTTGAGCCATGCGATCGGCCTCATCCGGACTAGCCACCGGTTTATCCACCACAATCAGCCGAGGAGACGGTAAATTCGAGCCAAAACTATCCTCAATAAAATAGATACTGCTATCATTCGTATCAGTCGTATCCACAATTCCCTCGCCCTTTCCCTCCACATTCGTGATTAAATTGTGGCGATCCACCTTAGCCACAATCGGCTTCTTATACCGATAATCCCAACTCCGTACCTCAACCGCATCCACCTTCTCCGAACTCGTCACCCGCACCCGAAAACTCTCCACCTCCGTCAGCCAAGCCAACTGTAACACCTCACTCTCCGTCGGACTGCGGAAATGCAACTTCCCATTTTGCACAAACAACTCAAACCCAATTCGCGCCGCCCTCTCCCGCAAAAACTCCATATTCGTTTGATTTTCCTGGAAAACATAGGGGTGAGTCTTGCCACTATCATCAATATGCCCCCCCTGTATTCCCATTTCTGTAGCAATTTTCCGCACAATATCGCTATCCGTATAATCCTGAAACGAACGATTATACCGCCCTCGATGCAAACGATGCGACAAATCATACCCTCGAATCACGATCGGCGCTTGAGTCGTATTCGTAAAATGGGTTTCCATTCCCGTAATCTCGCCATCAATCAACCAATCCTGATTCGCCGCCTCATTTTCCTCCGACGTACTGCCAACAAAGCCAATCTTAACCTTTTTGCCCACTTGAATTAAGCGATCGTGTTGCCAAGTCTGTGTCTCATCATCCAACGGACTATACGGATTATTAATCACCAGCGTAAACATTCCTGGTAAATGCAAACTCTCCTCCACAGAAATTTGCAAAATATCCCGCATAAAACTACTCATCTCCTCCTCAGTTGCTCCCTCAATCTCAACCATAGGAGTCGAAACAAACAGTGTTTCATCACTCATACTCGTAATTCCTCAAAAAAACCGATCCACTCAATATTAAGTAGCGCCTTGAACAAAACTCTGGCGTTCGCTAAACTTACGACTAGCCACCCCTAGATCGACCTCTTTCAAGTTTAAGGTTACCACTGCCCTGACGGGTATTCCATTCGGCCGAAACATATTCAAACTATAATCCAAAGATTCCACCATGCAGCGCATATAAATCTTATCTCCCCAGATAAAATAAAACACAGGTGGTCGTCTTAATTCAATTGCCTGTTTTGACATATTTTCTGAACCATATTCCTCCAAACCATAAACATCAACACCACTAATAGATTTCGTAAACGAAGAGATCATAGAATCTCCAAGCGAAACCGCCAAGGTTCGTTCTTGATAAGAATAGTTCTTTCCATTGACTGTAACTTTTTGTTCATCAAATGGATCTTTAAATGAACTAAAATCCACCGCATCTAGAAGGGGTTGAATTTGCGTTAAAACATTGGTTCCCGACTCATAGGTATCAAAGATCAAATTCGACAACGTAAGTTTGTAGGGTTCCACAAATCCAAAATTCACTTTAGGCAATCCCCGTTCCGTCCTTGCCCCTTGCATATCTTCAATCTTGACACTGCGATTAAATCGTAATTCCTCTGGATTAAACATAAAGCGAATAATGCTACTCGCTTCCCCATCCCTCGGAATCAACGCCGCTTTGACTAAACGTACATCCCCTTGTAGAAACTGCTGTTGATAGAGTTGGAGTGCAGCCTTCTGCTTTTCGGCCTCGACTATATCATAAATATCTTCTCGTTCTTTGTCTACGGCGATCGCTGCCTCCATCATCAGCAGATCTGCACCCGTTAGTACCGCTCCCTTAGTCGCCGACGTTAATGCATCCGAAAGTCCCATTGCCCACCTCCTTAATCCTTAACCCTTCCTATTTAACCAAATCACCAAGGCAAACGACCAGAGTAAAAAGAGCCATAGCGCTCTTGCTCAATAGTCAATCGTTGACGAATCAACCCATAAACCTCCCTAGCCAACAATTCAACCACATCCGTTTTATCCTCCTCCTTCTCTTCCTCTTCCTCCGTTTCCGTTGTAACATTTTCCGAATATTCATAAAGTTCTGTTTCATCCTTACTAATAGGCTTCACCGCACTCGCCTTACGTCCAGAAACCTTTTCCTTCAATTCACTTCTTGCCTTTAAAGACTCTTGAATCAACTGCTCTAAATTTCTAGGTTTATTCGTAAAATCACTACTAGAAACCTCCCCACTAGCACTCATAGAAATACCTGAAGGCAAAAACATAGACTGTTTAACATTTAGCTTTTTTTTACTTTTCCCTAAAATTCCCCTATTCCTCATCAAACCGTCTCCAGGATTAGCCAGACGACCTTGCAGTACATTGTCTGACACAGAAATTTCACTTAACACACTACCCTCAGAATTTAATATGGAGTTATTAAACTCCTCTGTTCTTTGTACGGAAGGAGCTGATTTTCCTGAGTTCCAGTTACTAGAAGAGTCAGCTTTTTCTTCTGTTCTTTGCACGGAGGGAGTTGAATTTTCCGAGGTGAATGTGCCAGAAGAGTCAGCTTTTTCTTCTGTTCTTTGTATGGAGGGAGTTGAATTTTCCGAGGTGAGTGCAGCAGGAGAATCAGTGATTGCTTCTGTTCTTTGTATGGAGGGACTGGAGTTTTCTGAGGCAAGTACACCAGGAGAATCAGTGATTTTTTCTGTTCTTTGTACGGATTGAGTTGGGTTTTCGGAGAGAAGTGTACTAGAAGAGTCAGTGATTTCTCCTGTTCTTTGTATCGATGGAGTTGGGTGATTTGAGGCGAGTGAACTAGAAGAATCAGTGGTTTCTTCTGTTCTTTGTATGGAGGGACTGGAGTTTTCTGAGGCAAGTG
>NZ_CEZBFX010000200.1:0-4214 GCF_982964205.1 Roseofilum sp.
TGCGGTCGCAATGACAACTCACATCTACGATCAACAATGTACCTCATAGCAGCGCTTCGCGCTGTAACCCTCTTCTGTCACTTTCGGATAAAGGGGCGTGAAACCCTGATTCCTTCGTTAACGATCGCGGGCTGTAATGACGGAAATTCGTACGAATTTCCCAGAGTGACAGAAGAGGGGTAAATTTATGCCATTCTGATTGATCCATCTTTTTTGTGAGGTTCTGCTCATTATCTCTAACCAACTCTTCGGTTAAAATAACCTTAATTTCTTCGGTCACGGTTCGACCATGAGAAATGGCTTTGTTTTGGAGTTTTTCTAATATTTCTGGCTCAAGATTCTCAAGAATAATCGTCATATAACAACCTCTGTCTGCATAGAACGTGAAAGTCGATCTGATTTTAACAAACTCTCCTCACTGTTATCAAGATACCTGACTCCTGAGCAGCACCTTTCATGTCTACAATAGCCTAAAGTGCTGTCTATTTCCCTAAAACCCATCCATAAGTTAGCAGAGCAACGATCATACTGCCGATATACACCACACCCACAAAAATTGGAATTTGACTGATCAAAGTATATTCTTTTAACCAAACAAAGGCGACTAAATACCCCGGAAGAACATTAAATCCCCAAAACAAAGATACCAGAAAAACGGCGGCAAAACTTTGTTGAGCATTCAAATTAGATAGGGACTTTTGACCAAAACAAAACCGGATAAAAGGTTGGGAGAGCCAGACAATAAAATAACCGGGGAGTCCTGCAAACCAAATGCCCAGTATGGCCAAACCCACGGCGATCAACATTGATAAAATTAGATTGGCAATCATATCCTGTTCGGCTAGTCCGTTATAATCATTTTTAATTTTTAATTGAACGATGTCTTCCTTTCCCGATACCCTCAATCATTGGGCATTCCCCTTTATCCAAGCATTGCGCGATCGCCGCATTGTCAATGGATTCCCTGACGGGACATTTCGGCCCGATCGCCCCATGACTCGCGCTGAATATGCCGTTATACTCCAAGCTGCCCTACAACAACCCCAAAAAAGACCCTACACGCCGTTTATCGACGTTGGAGCGAATTTTTGGGCGACTCAAGCCATCATTTGGGCTTACGAGACCAACTTTATATCGGGCTTTCCAGGTCGTCGATTTCGACCCCAAGCCAATGTTACCCGGATTCAGATTATCGTCTCTTTAGTCAGTGGGTTGCGGGTTCATACCCTGGTCGATCGAAATCAACCTCTTGCTCCCCTCGAAGACATTTATGAAGATGCCTCCAGTGTGCCCCAATATGGTCGGGATGCGCTGCATTTAGCAACCCGCGCTAACCTGGTGGTGAACTATCCGGATCTGATGGTTTTCCACCCCAACCAGGATGCAACTCGTGCAGAAGTGGCGGCGTTTTTCTATCAATCTTTACTGCTGTTGGGTAAAGTGGAAGCGATTCCCTCAGACTATATTTTACAAGTGTTTCCGGCTGGCCCGATTCGGGAAGGAACCCGGATTTCCATTAATGGAAAAACCCGTGCGGCAACCTGGAATCAATGGAGTAATGGTTTATTGGCGCGAACGGCGATCGCCGATGCGGGTTTGATTCAGGGTATGGGAATTGACTTGTTGAATACGGAAAACCCGAGTCAACAACCGGTTCAATGGTTTTCTCTCCCCATTGCTCTCCCCGTGCAACGTCATAACCATTATCGTCATCTGGAGATTACAAACTGGCGAAAACAGCAGTCGTTAACAATGTCAGTGAACGGGGATACGTTGGCGATCGCGAAGCCGATGACAAACGTTACTGGGATACAAATAGAAAACCTCTTTGAGGGCGATCGCGCGATCGGTTTGCGTCTGAAAATTAACCTCACTGAACCCACTCCCTATCAACTCCGACAAGATACGTTTGATTGGCAAGTTACCCTGGATGCGGCGATTAAACAAAGTATTTTAGATGACTATCAAAACCCCTCAACCGTTACGCCTGAAAGCACTCGACCTTCTTCCGAAGAAGTGAATGAAGGAGAAGTCATTGCCGATACGTCCCAACCGTTACGCCCGACAATAACAGCCGATCCCCAGCATCTTTTAATTCAAGGGAATCTTCCTCCTGGACTCTCCGTAAAAGCCATTACTCAAACCAATCCCTATACCTTAATTCTGGAGATTCGCCCCGATATTCCTCGCAACCGAAATATTCTTTGGTTGCCGGGACTGCGCTGGAAAGAAGAATATGTATCCTTAGGTTCCGATCGTTTTCCGATTACGTCCTTAACGCTGTCTCCAAATCAAACACCGAAACTGAATTTAGAACCCATTTGGACTTACTCTCACACCATGGAAGGTACCACCCCGTTATTAAAAATGGGGGAATTTTGTAAAACTCTAGCTGCCATTAATGCTGGATTTTTTAACCGCAATAACCGATTACCTTTGGGGGCAATTCGTTGGCACGGAACCTGGTATTCTGGCCCGATCTTGAATCGGGGGGCGATCGCCTGGGATAATCAAGGTAGCACTGCCATTGACCGCCTCACCCTAGAAGAAGTAATTACTACATCAACTGGTGGACAATTTCCCTTGGTTGTTCTCAACAGTGGCTATGTTAAAGGAGGAATTTCTCGCTTTACACCCCAATGGGGCAAGAGTTATACGCCTTTAACCGCCGGAGAAGTGATTATCGTTGTTGAGAATAACCGAGTTACTCGTCATGTAGAAAATGCGGAAGTTACGGATATTCCTGATACGGGATATTTATTGGTTTTGCGATCGCTCTCTAGCGCCAAAGCCAGCCTAATGCCCGGCACAACCATAACCTTAGAAAGTACCACTAATCCCTCTAACTTTAACTCCTTTCCCCATATTATCGGTGGCGGTCCCTTACTGATCAAAAATCAACAAATTGTTGTTGATGCTCAAGCCGAAGGATTTAGCCGTGCCTTTGCCCAACAATCTGCCATTCGCAGTGTTTTCGGAATTACTAACTCTGGTGAATTGATACTCGTCACCATCCATAACCGTATCGGTGGATTAGGAGCCAGCTTAACCGAAACTGCCGAACTCATGCAAAAACTTGGAGCCATTCACGCCTTAAACTTAGATGGCGGTAGTTCCACCAGTTTGATCCTCGGCGGACAAATGATTAACCGTCCCCCTTCGACTGCCGCTAGAGTTCATAATGGCTTAGGAATTTTCAGTCATCATTACGGTTAGGTTTCTGAAATTAACAATTAACCCTAATCATTACTATAGCATTTACAGCGCTTCGCGCTGTAATGGGGTACAATATAAAATGAAGAGATAAGAAAGGAAAGAAGAGGTAATGCAAGCATATTCAGTAGATTTACGAGAAAAAATAGTCAAAGCTCATTTAATCGAAAACTCGTCAATTAGAAAAGTAGCAGAGAGGTTTTCGGTAAGTAAAAGCCTAGTGCAAAAATTAGTAAAGCAACAAAAAACAGAGGGGAATGTAGAGCCGAAACGCCCAGGGAAGCCTCAGTTAAGTTATCTGAATAATGAGAAAGCTAAAGAACAAGTCAAAGGGTTAGTCGCAGAACATAAAGACGCTAGGTTAGCGGAGCTGTGTGAATTATTTGCACAACTGACCGGAAATTGGGTAAGTCCCACAGCGATGTGGCGTTGCTTAAATCAACTGGGATTATCTCGTAAAAAAAAACGAGGTATAGCACTCAAGCAGGGACAGAAAGAGTACAAAAACTGAGAATAGAGTATTGGAAGCAAGTGAGAGAGATAGAGCCGGGCAACCTAGTGTTCATAGATGAAACGGGTATTCTTCTAGGGGGAAGCCGCCCTTATGGACGGTCGGAGAAAGGGACAAGAGTCAGGGAAATGAAACCGTTTTACCGGGGGTCAAAAGTTACCTTAGTTGGGGCAATTACTCAGGATAAAGTTTTAGCTTTGATGACCATTGATGGCTCTTTAGATACCGCCGCGTTTAAGGTATTTATTGACCATTTTCTCGTTCCTAAACTATGGCCAGGGGCGGTAGCCCTTGACTTAATTAATCCTAAACATTTAAGAATAGGGTTTGCTCATTGTTGTTATTGTACCTCATGACAGCGCGAAGCGCTGTATCTCTTCTACGAGGTGCAGCTTGAAACCTTAGAAGCTAATACTATTTCTCCATGATATTGCGCTTACAGCGCTTCGCGCTGCTATGAGGTACATTGTTGATCGTAGATGTGAGTTGT
>NZ_CEZBFX010000201.1:0-4043 GCF_982964205.1 Roseofilum sp.
TGAAGTGTCCAACTCCTTGAGTGCGCTTTATCACCCGCTAGGGTGGCAACAGATGTTGTGAACATTCTTTATCCTACTTCTACCAAGGCTTCTAGGTCTAAGTTTTGGGCTAATATTCCTTCTGAGTGGAAGGGTCTTACCAAAGTTATGACCCTTGGAGGAATGTTGGAGTGATTCACCCTCCGAAAAGGATGAGAGGGATTCTGCTTGGGCATAGCCGGGTCAGACCGAAATTTCACCTTTGTTCTCACTTTTAAAATTTTGCCCTCAAATCCCATACCCTGTAAGACTTTGTCCGAGTTCTCACCTCTATTCAAAAGCTGTCCTAACCATTGCCTACAGGATTATCTATGTTTCATTGGAGATATTATGAGACTTTTCTATGTGAGCTACTTATGGCTGACCTATGGGAAGGGATGGAGTTAGGATGATTTTAGGTAGATTTTAGGTAGATAGCTGATTTGTAATCAGCTTGTGCTGAGTTCGAGTCCCGAACAATAAGTATTTCTTTGAAGAGCTGGTGAGGAGACTCGAACTCCTGACAGGCTGATTACAAATCAGCTACTCTACCAACTGAGTTACACCAGCATACTCAAGATGATAATATTATATCAGAAATGATATCTCCTTGTCACGCCCTAAGTACAGAAAAGAAGGACAATCTTGATAGAGCAAGCGTTTCTAAGTGGTTTTGAGGAGTAGAATAATTGAGTGCAAGAGCGAACGTTACTTGGAACACCTAAGATACCTAAAATAAAGATGCCACCCTATGGAATCAATTTGGTGAACCCGATCGCTCTTAAGCTAGATTATTTTCCATCGCCCAGCGAGCCAATTCGGTGCGGTTGTGTAAATTGGTTTTACCCAACATATTGGAAACATGGCTCTCTACTGTGCGCTGACTCACATTTAAGATCTCCGCAATTTCGCGGTTAGAACTGCCTTGGGCCACTTTTTGTACTACTTTTCGCTCGGTGGGAGTTAAGGTCACATCTTCAGGAACTTTGGGGAAATTCACTTCGGTATTTCCCCCTTTATACTGATGATGCATCATTCGGGATGCTTGCTTGAGAGAAGATTCTACTTGAGCTACCAGTTCTTCAGGTTCAAAGGGCTTGACCATATAGACATCAGCACCTTTACTCAATCCCTTCACTCGGTCTTGACTTTGGCCTTTAGCCGATAAAAACAGAACGGGAATCCAGGCGGTTTGCTCATCTTCACGCACTTTTTGCACGAACTCATAACCGTCCATTTCTGGCATCATAACATCACAGATAATCATGTCTGGAGTTTGATCATCCAAGATATCGAGCGCTCTTTGCCCATTTTCAGCAGTGGTGACTTCGTATCCCCGGAATTCCAAGTAATCTTGTACCAACAGAATCAGGTTGGGATCGTCGTCAATCAGAAGTAATTGCTTGTGGTCGGTCGTCATATCCGTATCCCCTATGTGAATTGACTATAAACTACCATTTCTTCAGCATATTCCTCTATTTTTGGAAAATCAATAGGGAGGATAATCTAATTTCCTCCTTGTCCCAAAATATCTTAGAGTTTTCCGAGGCTCTGAAACTCAGGGTATCCTAGGAAAACATTCGTGAATATACTTATATTGGCTGGATGGATTTTTTTGATTATAGCGTACTTTTGCGGAAACAATCAGAGAATCTCATTTAAAAATTCGGAATTTACTGATTTTTTGTCTGTCTCTCAGAATTTTCCGAAAATTTATGATGAAATTACGGAAGGACTGGGCAAAGGATGGACAAGGAAGGCATAGTCTTCAACGACCTGATTGCCCAGGAGATGCTCCTGAATAATTTGCTCTATCACATCTGGAGTGCAGCTATGATACCAAACTCCATCAGGATAAACGACTAGAATAGGCCCTTTCTGGCAAACTCGTAGGCAATGACTCTTAGAGCGAAAAATACTCATTGGTCGTTCTGGAGTGGGCTGATCCAACTTCAACTCTTTCAAGCGATTTTTGAGATAATCCCAAGATTCAAGGCTCTGTTGGCGATCGCAACATTTAGGAACGCCCTGATCGGCGCAAATAAAGACATGGCGCTCAATCTGAGTTAGACCTAGTGCCTTGACACAAGCACTTAAGGAGTCAGGAGTGGGTTTTTGAGCATCAGATTCCAAGTTCATTCGTAAGACAGAGTAACACGATTAACTTTATCTTACTCAGATTTGGTCGTTTTTCGTGGTTTTTGGCTAGATTTTGGTGATAAATCAGATTTTTTAGGGGATTCTTTCGGAGGAGGGGGGGCACAAGAGTGTACGTCCTTATCCTCCTTTTCCGTTGCAGGTGAGGAACTAGCAAGGGGTTCAGAAGATTCGAGGGGAGCGTTTTCTACAAATAACTCCTCGAGTTCAGCCTCTTCTTCTTGAGAAGAAAAGATGAGAGCGCTTTGTTCCTCTGAGGCATAAGTTTCCGGTTCCGGGTCAGCCGTACTTTTAATCCGGCGAATGGGAAAATTAGCAATCAAAGCTGTAGAGCGATCGCTATTTTCAATGGCAAACTCCAGTTGTTCGTCATCAATCTCCACATAGCGAGAGACCACCGCCAAAATATCATCGCGCATGGCATTCAACATCCCTGGACTAATCCCCGCTCGGTCATAGGCCAGCACCAACTTCAACCGCTGTTTTACCTCCTCGCGACTGGACTGGCGAGTTTTCCAGGGGAAAAGGCGTTCTAGAAGATCATTTAACATAGGGAGTGGGCAGTAGGGAGTGGGCAGTAGGAAATGGGCAATAGGAAATGGGGAAACCGAAATTCACCCAGCTCATCCCTTGCGGAACATCTGAAACAAGCGGCTGAAAAAATTTCCTTGGGGGGGAGCCAAATCCAAGAATGGTACTTTTTCACCTTCTAGACGGCGAGCAATATTACCATAGGCGATTCCGGGTAAAGACGACTCTCCAGCACCAGAAAGTACTAGGGGTTCCCCTCGGTTCGTAGAGACAATCACCCGTTCATCATCCGGAATGATACCCAATAGGGGAATAGCCAGGATTTCTTGCACATCCTGAACTGACATCATGTCATTGGCTTCCACCATATTCGGGCGAATGCGATTGACAATTAAGCGAATTTTGCGAATACTATTGGCTTCCAAAAGACCAATCACCCGGTCAGCATCCCGCACAGCCGCGATTTCCGGAGTCGTTACAATCAGAGCCTCTTGCGCCGCGGCGATCGCATTTTGGAATCCCATTTCAATCCCAGCCGGACAATCCACAATCGCATAATCAAAACTGGGACTCAAGCGATGAATCAACTTGGCCATTTGATCGGGAGTAATAGCATCTTTGGTGCGATTTTGGGCTGCTGGTAACAGCACCAACTTTGACTGGCGCTTATCTCGCACCAAGGCTTGTTCCAGACGGCACTCTCCAGCTATTACTTCTACTGCTGTATAGACAATACGGTTTTCCAAACCTAAGAGCAAATCCAAATTTCTCAAGCCAAAATCGGCATCAACCAGGACGACTCGTCGTCCCCGTTGAGCCAGAGCCATTCCTAAATTTGCGGTACAGGTGGTTTTACCCACTCCTCCCTTTCCGGATGTAACGACGATAATACGGCTCATGATGGCGATTTCTTTGGCAGGGTCACGGCAGTTGATTATAGCAAGGCCCTTTAGCCTTTTAACAGATTTAATCAAACTTTGTTCATCGGCTGCTCTCGAGTCTGTTCTTCCCTCTCCCTATGCCCCCATCCTCCCATCACAGCGCTTTGCGCTGTATATTTCATCGAGGTTGGGTATGGGTTATTGAATCATATTATTGGAAATTTCTTTTAACAAATGATCTAGCTGTTCTTGGTGAAAATGGGGCACACCAAGGCTAATTTAACTCAATTCATCCTTGAATCTTTATCTACTGGGATCTCGTTCTGGCCATTTGATATTTTTCAGTGGTACGATACAGTATAGATTTACGCTCACGAGTAGTGGAATTTGTTAAAAAAGGAGGCAGCCAGGCTGAAGCGGCCCGCAGATATAACGTTAGCCGTTGGTGTGTTTATG
>NZ_CEZBFX010000202.1:0-3952 GCF_982964205.1 Roseofilum sp.
ATTTGTTTGCTGGGGAGCAGTTTGATGAGGAGCTGGGGCAGTATTATTTAAGGCAGAGGTATTATGATACGACGACGGGACGGTTTACTAGACGGGATACTTATGAAGGGCGTTTAGAGGAACCTATTAGTCTGCATAAGTATTTGTATACAGGTGCTAATCCAGTTAACTATATAGATCCCAGTGGTCTATCGCGTATTGGACATATAATAATTGCATGGATGGTAGCTGATACACTCATGAGAATAATTGGTGATTTTTTCAACCCGCTTGCGGTAGATCCATTTAGCATCAACATTCCCAATCCCAATTCTATAAGTGGTGCTACCAGTCGTTCTGTTGTTTTGAAACCTTCTAGAGACGTTGTAGATAGTTTTACCCAGCTCAATATGCACAGAGTATATGATGATACTTTACCTGTGTACCCAATTCAGACAGGAAACAGAGCATTTGATGGAGTAGTAACTCGACTTGAGACTGGAGGACAAATCTTTCATGGTTACAATTCAAGATTTGGTACTGGTCGATTGGCAGATGATCTAGCACGTCGAGAGTTTGCCGATCTAGGCTTTCTCAATCCTAGCGGCAAAGGGCCAAGTGGGGCTTTTGCTAGTCATGCTGAAGGCCATGCATTTATTCAAGCATACCGAGCTAATGCACTTCATGGAAATGCTAGACTGTTTATTGATACTACAATGTGTGCATATTGTGGTATGCGCGGAGGAGTAAAAAATGCTTTTTTGAGTTCAGGACTCGACTCATTAGAGGTGTTTGAAATAGAAGTACCAGGTCTGGTAATAAAAACAGTCTTTGAAAAGTAGTGTATATTGTTTACTATAGAGTCTATATCATCTATTATATTGGCGGGAATAAATAATGTATATCACTGATTTGTCTGCTGGAGACCAAAATCATCCAACTTTGATTAAGCATCCAACCTGGGAACAAATAAGAAATGCTATTCTCGACTTAGATGGTTGTGCTTGTAATTTAGTAACTATTGGAAAAGAATATGATAAACCAGAACGTAAAGGTGATACAGAAGAGTTTATGGCGATTGCGGGAGGGGGCGACAATAATTTCTATGTATGTAAATATTATTCCTATGAAAATGAATATGATGAGTTATTTTTATATGATACTTCCAAATCTTTAACAGAAGAGATAGAAATTGTGGATGTTTTTCCTGATGTATTTCCTTTAGCGGTATGTTTTAATATCGATCCTATTTTAAGAGCTGCTAAAACTTATTCATTTTTGGGTCATAGAGATAAGTCTTTTCATTGGGGATATTGCTCTTTCAATAAGTCTTCACAGCTCGAAATTATTAGGGTAGAGTAACCAATAAGAATACCAACCTCAAGAGTATACCTTGGATACCATAGATTGGACGAAAGTTCTCTATCCCTTAGATATGCCAGTGCGCGTAGTGGGTTTAGATGCACCGCGCACTCGCAACGAGTACAGTCAAGATGGGCGAGTGTTAGCCTCTCTTGACGAATTAGGAAAGATGATAATATTCGCGTTTCTCAGACGGTAGGTGGGGAAAAAACCAGCTTTTTATTGGATAAGAATCGTCCTTACGACCAGGTGTTGGCTGAGTTTGTTGATGGGGAGGAAGTGGCGAGTTATGTGTATGGTTTGGATCTGATTTCTCAAGAGAGAAATGGGGAAGATTGGTTCTATTTTGTGGATGGGTTGGGTAGTACGCGAGGGTTGACTGATAGCAGTGGTGAGGTGACTGATGCGTATTGGTATGATGCTTATGGCAATTTGGTGGAGCATGAGGGGAGTAGTGAGAATGATTATTTGTTCGCTGGGGAACAGTTTGATGAGGGGTTGGGGCAGTATTATTTAAGGCAGAGGTATTATGATACGACGACGGGGAGGTTTACGCGACGCGATACTTGGGAGGGGCGTTTAAATAAACCGATTACGCTCAATAAGTATCTTTATGCTAATGGCAATCCGGTTCGTTATATTGATCCTAGTGGGTTATATGCAACAACACTTGGCGCTTATTTTGCAATTGAAGCTGTTCTACTTGCCATTGCTATTATAGGAATTGGCGTTGCGGCTTACTATGATACCAACTACGAGCCTGAGCGTCTTCGTGGTTTTGGAGAAGGCCCTGGGATTAATATACGCGAGCTAGAGTCCCCTCGCCCTCGCGATCCAATAGAACCTCTATGGAAGAGACTCTTGAGTTTCCCTCTGGGACAACCTCAATTTCCCGATCATACGGGTCATCCACCTGATAATACTTTGGATGATTTGATTCGTTATCTTTTTCCTATAGAGGAAGAGCGGCCTATTGAAACTAACCCACAAAAAATAGGCGAGGCAACTGGGCATAGTGAAAAAGAAATTAGGATCAAGATCCATAAGGCAAAGAAAGATCCTATAGTACGTGCTAATAAAGGTAAAAAGAACCCAGATGTAGGTGTCGATATTGAGACTGGTGAAATTTATATTGAGATCGAAAAAGGAGTTTTTTCTGAAGATTCAATTGGCAATATTTTTGGCCCTTGACCCAAGTTGTAGTAAATACATAGAACCATGAAAGAACAGTTTTTTTGTAGTGCTGAATTTTGTATTTTCAGCAAAGTAATAACAGCCCAAGAAATGATGAAATATTTTTCTATTGAGCCTACTAGATTCTATGAAAAAGGGACACCTCTTAGTCAGAGAAATCCAAAATCTAAACGCCGAGAAACAGCCCATTGGATACTAGAGAGTCAATTAAAAGAGGTAGAACCTTTACACTTACATATTGAAAATTTAATTTCCCTAATAGAAAATCATGCTGATATTAATGGCTTAAAAAAAATAGCTTCGGATTGTAAGTTTGAAATGTATTGTGGCTATTTTTTTGAATATCCTAATAGCAAAGACGTGATTTTAATTGACTCTTATTTACTGAAGCGTCTTACGGCTATTCCAATAGATATTTCAATTAGTTTATATCCCGCCGATCCTGATGAAATTTAGGAGAAAAAGAATTGGTTAAGACAGCTCAATGAAGGCTTTTGATAAAGAGTATAACTGGTGGGATCACTCCAACACTTATCGCCTCCCCTAACTACAACAAAGAATCCGGATCGATATTCAACTGTCACAATTTCTCCCGTAGCTGTTGTAGATCGGATTCGGCACTCTCCGCTCGCTCTTGTTGGCGTTCCGTTTCCTGTCGTTGGCGATCGCGTCTTATTCTAGAGTAGTCTAAGTGGTGCGATCGCACTTTAATTCTTGGAGTAATCTGTCCAAATATTCTCTACCTTCTGCACCATATCGCGTTCCTAAGACAATTGAAAGCTCAACATATCCGGGAGCCGAAAGCAGACAAATTTCGTTACTGGCAATTAGCTCTAGGAATGTTGATTCTTCGGGTTCGGCATACATAATGGCTAAGATAGCAGAGGGATCGATAACCACTAATCTAGTCCTCCCCACTGATTGTAGCCGACGATTTCCTCAGCCGATCGCCCATCGCGAACGGGTAAACTTCTGATGCGATCGCAGATTTGATGTACGGCTGCCTGATTAATTTTTCTCTTCTGTGCTGTAGAATTACGAGGAGCTTCTTGTGACAATTCAATCAGCCATTCCAGTAAAGCTTGGCGATCGCCCACAGGGAGATACTGGATCTGCTGCTTGAGTTCTACTAGAGTAGGGTTAAGGTTTCCTGCCATATACTCCCCTCAGTTCGTTTTCTCTGTTCATTATATGGCGTTTCTGGCAGAAGATGGAGATGGGTAGCTCTATCAAGAGGCGATCGCTCCCACCAACTACAACAGAGAATCGGGATCGATATTCAACTGTCGCAGTTTCTCCCGTAGCTGTTGTAGATCGGATTCTGCACTTTCAGCTCGTTCCTGCTGGCGTTCCGTTTCCTGACGTTGGCGATCGCGCTCCAATTCCGCACCATCTGCTCTTTCTCGTTGGCGTTCGG
>NZ_CEZBFX010000203.1:0-3939 GCF_982964205.1 Roseofilum sp.
CTTCGGTTAGTTATGGCTATGATGAAACGACGCGCACGGAAACCATAACTAGCGAGCGAGGAACGACGGTTTATCAGTATGATGAATTGGGACAACTGATTTCGAGAACAGATCCAGAAGGACCGTATTTAGAGAGTGGTGCGAGTTTAGAATATACCTATGAAGAAGGGTATTTAACTGGCGTGAAAACTCCCAGTCGGGAGATCGGTTATGGTTATGATGAAGAGGGTAATCTTGCTTCAGTAACTACGGATGAAGGGACGACGGTTTACGAGTACTTAAATGGCGAGTTAGTGAAGACTATCTTTCCTAACGATACGGCGGAAATGATTGTGTATGATGCCTTGGGACGCATTGATGTGATTGAGACGGTGAAGGTTGACTCGGATACCGGGGAAACCTTAGAGGTATTAGCCAGTTTTGATTATGAGGTGGATGATGTCGGAAATCGCGAGAAAGTGACCGACCATGAGGGGAGAGTGGTTGAGTATAAGTATGATGAGTTGAATCGGGTCATTGAGGAGAAGATTACTCATCCGGTTGAGGGAGAGCGGACGATTTCTTATGTGTATGATGAGGTGGGAAATTTAGAGTATAAGGGAGATTCTCTCCAGGGAGATACGGATTTTGTTTATAATTCTCTCAATCAGTTAATTCGTTCGACGTTTGCAGGAGTTGAGACGCTTTATACTTATGATGATAATGGCAGTCTGAAGACGCGCAAGACTGGGGATAAGACGATTACTTATGATTGGGAAAATGATGGGGAAAATCGTTTGGTTGGCGTGGAGATTGTGGAGGGGAATGAGAGGACGGAGATTGAGTACGAGTATAACGAGAATGGGATACGGGTTGGCAAGACGGTTGATGGGGTGGAGACGAGTTATTTGATTGATGAGCTGCGTCCTTACGCGCAGGTTTTGGAAGAATACGATGCATTGGGGAATTTGCAGGCAGCTTATACTTATGGGGAGGATTTAATTAGTCGCAACGGACAGTTTTATCACAAGGATGGGTTGGGTTCGACTCGTTTGTTGACGGATGCTTTGGGAGGGGTAAGCGAGAGTTACAATTACGATGCTTATGGCAATTTAATTGCAGGAGATGGTTCTGAGAATCCTTATTTGTTTGCTGGAGAGCAACGGGATGTTGAGACGGGGTTGGATTATCTCAGAGCGAGGTATTATGACCCGACTTTGGGACGTTTTATTTCCCGGGATGCTTATCAAGGTTCGTTGAATGACCCTATGAGTCAGCATAAGTATCAGTATGCTCATGCTAATCCCGTGGTTAATACTGACCCTAGTGGATATGCCACCTTCACTCAAATAGCAGCAGCTTCTGCACTTTACAGTACTCTTGCTGGTTTAAGTTTTACCACGGGTGCTGCTGGTGCTGTTTTAGCTGGTGGAGGGAGTTTGGGTGATGCTTTAGCTCTTTATGACCAGTTTTTTGCTGGGATGTTAGATAGCTTAACGTTTGGAATCAGCACATTTGCTCGACGATTAGGACATGGAGAAGCAGCCACACGAAATCATCATGGACTTTTCTTCAATTTGGGTCGGTTTAGTGGATCGATTGCTAGTATATGGATAGGCGCTTATGCTGCTCCTTTCAGAGGTTTCCAAGCAGCTCCTTGGTGGGCAAAAGCAGCCTTGGGTTACGATCTATTTGGTGCTGGTATTGGCATTGCTCAAAGCTCAGCTAATATTATGCAAGGAAAGGCAACCTGGTGGGATATCTTACCATTTCTACCAATCCTTGCTTGGAGTGGTGCGAAGCTTAAACTAGGTTCAAAAAAAGTGAGTTATGGTATTGATGGAAATAACTTACAAATTACTCCAACTGGCGAGCCTCCTACTGTAAGTCCTAGAGGTTCAGGAACAATAACATCGACTGAAGGGATTCCTGATACATTGAAACTAACAGGTCGGTTGCAAGCTGATAATTGGACTCCACCACCAATACAGACAAATAGACATGGTAAACTCACGAATGGTTCATATACTTTAGATACCCCAGGTATGAATGTTCATACAACAGGCACCTTAGCACTAGGTAAAAGCCAGTTCTTGCATCGAGTAAATTATCAAACCCTAGTGTTAGATGCAGCTTCCTATGCTGATGAAGCTAATCTATGGCAAGGGTCCAAGGCAAAAGTAGTATTAGACAGACCTATCGGAGTTCACGCTTCTACAGGTCAACCAACAAATGTACTTAATATATACCGAAATAAAAATAACTTTGTTCATGGAGCACCAGGAAGTCCACTATGATTAATATAGGAAACTATTTTAGATTTACAGAAAATAATCTCAGCCACTGGAAAATAGAAGCAGTCAGGCAAATCCTAGACATGCTTGTCCATTCAATTGAAGATTCCATCATTGATTGGGAACCTGGAGATGAAGAGTGGGCAAGACTATTAGTTGGCAAAGAAGTTGTAGCAATTGTTTGTGCTAAAGTACCGCTTATTATTGTGCTAGAAAAATATAAAGACAAATTTTCAAATCATTTCTTTCTAAAAGAAATTAAAATCTTTATCATTAAAGATTTTGATGATAATCTCTATTGTATAGAGAAAGAATTACTCGAAAAAACATTTGGAAGAGAAATGACCTCCAATATTTCATATAGTGCTTTATCTATCAATGATCTATGGTGGGCAACAGTCACATAAGAATAAAATATTCCTCAATAGGATAGCAAATATGACTATGGGTTAGGAGGACAGTATTGAATATACTTACACGGAATCCGGACAAATTGAGACCATAACCCATAGTCGAGGAATTACAGACTTTGGCTACGATGAGTTGGGATATTTAGTGTCCAGGCAAGATGCAAGCGGTCTTTTGGAAGTGCCCACTTTATGTCTTATTTTGATTTCTTTAGTGCTTTCGGAGGTATTATAATCCAAACAAACCCGTAGTTTTTTAGGAAGAACTATCGTACCATAATTTTATCGTTTATTTAGAAAAACATGTTTTCAATCAATACAGAACTCGAACGAATCAGAAATTCTGGTTTAATCGTTAGTCGCACTGCATTTGGAAAATCTTCGACTAGTTATGATATCTGTAAACCGATTTCAGTTTCAGGAAATACGAGGAAGAACTATCAAATGAGTATTCTTATCGACTCAGGGAAAATTAGGTGTGATGCTCCAATAACAACACTTTCTTTCAAAGAAAATGTCTGGATTTTTTATCTCGGTGAGTGGCCCCCCGGCCCCGGTCGTGGAGATTTTGAGTTGACTTTTCCTACTCTTAAAACTGCGGTAGATTCAATTCTTGACTACTACTTTGGCGATCCATCAAGAATGAATTCACCCGAATTGGTTGAACTTGACGATGATGTAGAATAGTCAAAGTTGGCTACAATAGACATCTCCTAAAACCCCGTTTTTTGAAGGGAAGTATTAGGGTTTTAGCCTAATTTTAGGAGATATCTAATGGTGTCGCCGGACAGTTGGTGGAAATGGTTTATGGGGATATCGCATTTCAACTCAGCATCGTCCCCTCTTTCAAACCTGAACTCCATCCGCAGATAAAAATCGCTCTGTGTCAGGGAGCGCCCTACCGATGCTCTGGGGAATACCACCACTACTTATGAGATAGAAGCGACTGACCCGGATGGGGACGAGTTGAACTATAAGATAATTAAAGCGCCTACTGGTGTCAGTTTAGAGGACAACCTCCTCAGTTGGGAGAATCCCCCAGTGGGAGAGCATC
Organism: Roseofilum sp.; assembly: GCF_982964205.1. NCBI lineage: Bacteria > Bacillati > Cyanobacteriota > Cyanophyceae > Desertifilales > Desertifilaceae > Roseofilum > Roseofilum sp. The sequence goes on from NZ_CEZBFX010000203.1 coordinate 3,735, forward strand.
AAATCGTCGTGGCGGTAGAAGACAGTCAAAAGGGTGCGGCGCAAGGGTTTAAGCTCAGAGCCTACGACAACCAAGCGGCGCAGGTAGTCAATTCTAATACTTCTGAAGCTGCCTTTGTTTCCGCCCTCTATCAGCACGACGTGCGGGCAGTTGACCCAGATGGGGGTCGGTTGACCTATCGCCTCTCAGAAGCTCCAGAGGGCAT
>NZ_CEZBFX010000204.1:0-3837 GCF_982964205.1 Roseofilum sp.
TAAAACTCTCGGTGTTAAAAGCTTTTGAAGAGGGCGAACGACGGGAGTTGAACCCTGGAAGTGTCTATATTCAGTGTCCCAAGAAACGCTGAACGCTATATCTAGTTTGCATCCTAGCCAATAAAAATGGAATAGGTGCAAAATAGGTGCAAAATAATTGGAAAAATTATCTAGCCCAAGCGTGGTCTTTAGCCAATAAGTATTTTCACTCTAAGCGGATTGACTCATCTAAGCTCGTTGGACACGAATTGGCGAGGTCTTACCTCAAAGCCTGTCAAACGTCAACCCCCAAGGGAGTCTCCATCAGCAGAAACCGCAATCGCCTGTCACTCCGGTTCAAGCTTGCCAGCAAACCGCAAACATCTGATAACGGTTGCAATGAATCCTTCACTCGTGATGGTTGCGTCAACGCTTTGGCTAAGGCTTTGCTTGCATCTCACAAACTCAATGAATATGAGACAGAAAGTGAGTTTTGGTCATGGTATGAGACACAAATCAAGGGCACTGTATCTCTTGAAGATGACATCATTACCATTGGCGATGCCATTGAAATCGTAAAAACCAATTACCTCAGTGGCTATGACAAATGCGGTAGGGACAGGAGTGACGAAAAGCTAAGGACTAACTCTCTGGCTAATTATCACTCAACCTATGGAGGATACTTCAATAGACTCAATCCCAAACTCAAGCTTACCGGAGAAAATGTCATCTCTGAAATTACCAGGGATTGGTCAAAGCTGTTTACTATCTCTGGTAATCATACTCTCTGTTCCAAAGGTTTCGTAAATGCTTACACAGGAATCTTAAAACTTCTGAGAGACACTAAGTTGTCCTCGGAACTGGATAAAGTAACATCTCATTTTGGAATGTTAAAAGTCGTCAGGAAAACCGAGATGCAAACCATTGGCATTGAAATCTTCCTAGACTTTAGGGCTAGAGTCCTCGGACTCAATGGTTATGAGTTAAGAAAACAACAACATCAAGCTTTGGAAAACCGTAAATCCTGGATTAAAGCCATTGGTTTTAATCTACTTTACGGTTTCCGTTGCTCTGAATTCAAAGCCATTCAGAATCTGGACAAACCTATTAAGGTTGGTAACCGTCTAATCAAGGCACTCCATGACCCAACCAATGATGAGAATATTGTCATCATTGGTGATGGGTTTTGGGTAACTGATACCAGTGGAAAACGTCACTATATTACAGTGAAAACTGCTGATAGAATATGTCGCCCGATGATTCATCCTGATTACCCTAACTTGATTAAATTGTTGGGGGTAAAAGACCCGGAGGTAAAGATGCCTGAATGCACTCCTAGAGCTGACAGCAAGGAGCATACGATAAAGGATGTTTATCCCAATCGGATGAGAGCTAGGCTATCGGCTTACGTTGACCAAGTAGGAGAGGGATTCACCCAAACTCATGCTTTGCGACATTTGGCTAATTACCATGGTAAACTCGCTGGTTTAACTCGCGACCAACGCGCACTTTCTCTAGGACACTCTGGGGACATGAATGATAGATACAACGAACACCTAACTGTTGATGCAGAAATTGATTTGCTTCTAACTCCTATCTCCAAAGAAGCGGAAATTGCTGAACTCAAAAAACAACTAAAACATGCAGAGGAAACCATTCTCTTCCTGAAGAAGGAGAATGCCAGGCTCAATGAACTCCTAGGAGGAAATAACGACCTTCCTAGGATTGGCAGTTAGAATAGAGTCAGTAGCGAAAACTTGAGGGCAAGTAATCATCCCCTGTTAGATGGAAATTTAACAGGGGAATAAATCCACACCATTGAGAGCTAAACTTGTACTAACCCACTCTGAATTATATCTACATCAGATGAGGAATTAATAGGAGCAAGTTCATCTTCATCAAAAATATCATACCAATTATCTTCACTGGGAGCTATGTCATTAAGCCAAAAGCTGAATGCTGCACCACAATGCCTTACTACTGGGTCAATTTTCACCCAATAAGAATACTTCTTATCATCAATATCGTATGTCACTATGTCAATAATATGAGTGTGTTCTACATCTGCTGTGAAACGTTCTCCAGTCTTGTGGCTCACTAATACGAAGTCATCACAGAATCGGACTTTATCTCCAACATTGAACTTCTGTTTCCTTGGTACTTCGGATTCATCAAGATAGATATAACGTTGAAATCCATCTTCAAATTGTTCATCCGAATGAACGGGAACTAAAACTTGTGCCATAATGCAATTGCCTCTAATGGAAATAACAAGCCCCTGGTTAGTTTCCGTTCACTACCAGGGGTATTTGTTTGAATATTTTAGAGCCGAAAGGTCAGTGTGTGTATTTTTTTATCGTAATTATTGGCACTAACGATCTCTGTACATCTATAACTCCCCTTATGTCTGCACTTGAGCTTCACGACGTAAATTTACGTCGTAACACCAGAGTTAGGGGGAAGGGGTGATAGGCATAAGTTAAGATTATTACTAACAGAAAATCTATAACTTTTGCTAAGTAATATACTCTGTATTACCTGAATCGCTGAAAGCCTTATTCTGCAAGGATTCCTTCAAAAAGAGACTTTCTGTATAGAAGGTCATTATAAGGCATCTAACTACTGTACACCCACAAAATGAGCCGCTACGAGCATGGCTTGAGTAGTACGGGACAGGAGAGTGTCCCTAGAGCATAGATTATGAATGAATTCTCATTGTTCTGACATAGACTCAAGTCTATCTAAATCGCTGTGAAACAACTGTACAGCCGTTATAGGGAGATTAAGGAGAGTGAGGTTACTGCGATCGCTCTGCAAGAAGGTATAAAAAACGATTGCGGGAATTCCCGTAAACCAGACACAGCAAGGCTTTCAGTCGCTAAATACGCAAAAAAATAGACCGCTACAGTGCGGTCGGGAGAGAGGGGGATGGGATTCATTTACTTTTACCTCAAGAAAAGTCAGCCCTCGTTATTACTCCTGTTTTAATTCTTTAATTTTTTCTCTCACCATACTGGTGACATAGCTTGTTATAGCTATCCTTTCTTGGTTAACAGCATAATTATTTAAGAACTCCCACTCTTCTACCGGGATTCTAATTGAAATTGATTTCTTGTCAATACTAGGCTTGCCCATTGTGTTTAGTCTTTGCTTGCTATAAATGCAGTTTCCTCTAAGTATATTTCATCTATATCTTAAGCATCAATATATAGATTAATATCTATTATTGGCATAGTTAAAAACTATTATATTTAGCAAATTGTTAGCATATGCTATATTCATAGGGAGGTATCACTCCCCTAGAACCTTGAAAACTAGATATCACTGCCATGACTACCAGAACCAGAGTCTCTCCCTCTGCCCAGAGGGCTGTAGATACCGTCCATGACGCAGAGGAAGCATTAACTCAAGCCTACGAATTGCTTGAGTACCTCTATCCTTTAGGGTTAGTTCCTGACTCTTACTTATCCCTCATGACTCATCTGAAAAGCAGAAGAGAACTCAAAGATGAGGTGATTGAGCATGACCAGAAAAACCCACTGAAAGGGTTTCCAGCAGAAATCATTAGCGCTCTAAAACAGCCTAATTCTTAGGGAGTAAATATCCTCACAGGAACCGCTATGAACGGGAGAGGAAAGCCCCATTTTGCTTACTGTACAGTTGTTATTAACCCCAGAGAATACATCATGAGAAGGTATTGGAAACCTAACCCCCATGGGAGAGGATTGAAGCCAAACCAAAGTAAATGGCTCAATTCAGAGACGAAGTCTATCCGGCTACCAGAGGTTCTTATCCCTGAAATCCTGGAATATGCCCACAAGTTGGACAAGGGGACTATCAGTCAAAAACCTGATGAGA
>NZ_CEZBFX010000205.1:0-3696 GCF_982964205.1 Roseofilum sp.
TACAGGTAATCTTACCGCCATGTTTTTGGGTGATGATTGATTTAGCGATCGCCATCCCTAACCCCGTTCCTTTACCCACTGCTTTAGTCGTAAATCCTTGCTCGAAGATCCGTTCTCTCACCTCTTCTGGCATCCCCATGCCATTATCGGCAATGCGAATGGTGACCTCTTCTGCCGTTGCTGAGGTAGTAATCTTAATCTGATTGGCAATCTCATCAAAACTGCGTCCCTGGTTACCCTCATCTAGGGCATCAATAGCATTAGCAATCAGATTCATAAACACTTGGTTGAGTTGTCCTGGAAAACATTGCACTTGTGGCAATTGTCCATAGTCTTTGACAATTTCAATCGCTGGACGCTCCTCGTTGGCTTTCAGGCGATGTTTGAGAATCAGCAAAGTGCTCTCGAGACCTTCATGCAAGTTAAATGGGACTTTATACTCCTTATCTGTGCGCGAAAAGGTTCGTAAAGAATTGCTGATGTGCCTGATGCGATCAGTTCCTTCTTGCATTGAAGAAATCAGTTGCGGTAAGTCTTCTCTAAGAAACTCTAAATCTATCGCTTCGATTTCTTCTTCGATCGCTTCACTTGGCTGTGGATATTCTTTCTGATAAAGGTTCACCAGTCCGAATAAGTCTTGCACATAATCTCGCGCTGGGTCTATATTTCCAGCAATAAATCCCACGGGATTATTAATTTCGTGGGCTACTCCTGCCACTAGATTGCCCAAGGCTGACATTTTTTCACTTTGTACCAGTTGCAGTTGGGCTTGTTGTAAGTCTTTGAGTGCCTGTTGTGCTTGTTCGTAGAGACGGGCATTTTCTAGGGAGATCGCTGCTTGGGAACAGAGCATATTCAGAACTTCCAGGCGATCGCCCGTAAAAGCTCCCACAGCCAGATGGTTTTCCAGATAGAGGATGCCGATCAGCTTGCCTTGATTCAAGATCGGGACGCACAGGAAACTTTTCGGTTGTCCTTGCAGCAGATAGGGGTCTGCTGCAAACTGGGTATCGTCAGGGAAATCGTTAATAATAATTGCTTCTTGGCTGCGTTTAACTTTATTAATGACGCTTGTCGGAATCTCTCTCTCGTCTGCTACCTCTGTTGAACGCAAATTGCCACCTTCTTGTGAGTATCGGGCTACAATCTGCCAACCATAAGTTTGCTGTAGTAGCAGAATAGCGCCCGAGGCTCCAGCATTTTCCATCGCTGCTTTCATCAAAGCCGAGACCAGTTTGTCCAAGTGAATTTCGCTCGATAGAGACTGAGACGCTTTCATGACTGTTGCCCAATCGAGCATTGAGCCAATCGTGCTGCTACTCGAACCCGCCGTTTGCGTCAAGGTAGAAGTAGCGATTTCACCGCTGTGTAAATGCAAGCGGGGCTGTTGCAGAATGGAGGAAAGCAGTTGGGGATACTTTTCTTCGAGTTGGTCGGTCTTGGCTTTAGCGCCCCAACGGGCGTAGCAGTAGTAGGCATCAGTCATATAGACCCCAGCGATTTTTTCCTTGCCCCAGTCCAGGTAAAATTTGGCCGCCAGTTCGTTAGCTAGGGCTTCTTCGTGTACGTACTCGTTTTCTTTGGCTCCCGCTATGGCGCGATCGTACAGAGCGATCGCCTCAGTATAGTCTCTCAATAGCCTTAATTTTTCTGCCTCAATGAGCGCGTCGTTATGCTGGAAATTCCCAGGACAATGTTTGACCCACAACTTCAAATTGTCTTGACTAGCTTGGAACTGCTCCAAACCTCGCAGTTTCTCATCTTCTCCTTCAAGGTTGGCTAAGTCAGCGATCGCTGACAAGATGTAATAGAAATCATTACGGGCAACACAAAACATTCCGGCCACCGTTGCCTCATATTTTTTGGCTTCCCATGAATAAGTCAACGCACTTGCATAATCGCCCAACAGATAAGCTAACATGGCTTTACCGAAATTCGCCCAAAATAAAAGGGTGAAATTCTGAGTTTCCTGGAAAACCGGAAACATTTTATGTTCGTCAAATAATTCACCAACCAGCAGATCTGCTGACTCTTGATATTCCCCTAAAAAATTCAAAAGAATTTGTCCCCAAATCTTGGTTCCATTAAACTGAAAATCCTGCTTCATCTGTCCCACAAAGCTCATGTAAGCCTGCTGGCGAGGGCGCAAAATTTGCAAATTCTCTCCAATTAAAAAACGTATAAAACAAGAAGATAAAGCACAATAACAAGCATATTCAATATCTCCGGCTTCTAGACCCGCTTCAATACCTTGCTGTAAAGCCGGAATGGCCATCCCGGGATAATCTTTCCAGTGGCGTGTAAATACATTAAACAGCAGACACACTTTCGAGCTAAATTGGATGTCTGCAAATTGCTCTAGAATTTGTAATGCGGTCTGGCCAAATTGATAACCCCGTTCGATATCAACTCGACTGGCAGAGAGTAACATTCCATAGAGGGAATAGCCAAAAGCAGATTGTGGTGAATTGCCGCCCTCGGATGCCAACTGTACCATTGTAGTGATGACTTTAGGCATCAAAGCGGGATTGGCAATATACGTGGCCGACCATAAACCCCCTAAAATTCGCATACCTGCAAGCTGGGCTGGATCGGTCATGGTTGGCAAGTTCTGAAAGTATTCTAGGCTCCGATTCGCAGAGAGGGTATCTACCAGTTCGATATCGAGCATATTCAAGACTTTGAGGCCGATATCGATAGCTTCTTGCATTTTGTTTCGCCCCAAATTCATCTGCATTTGGATTTCGTAAACCCGAGCTTTTTCAGGCAAACTTTTAGCATGTTCGACGACTATGTCTACTAGAGAGTCGGTTTGGTCATAGTCGCCGTTGAAGTAGGCGGCTTCTGCAGCCGCTTCGTGAAGATGAAGGGTGAGAGTATATTGAGACTGCCAGCTATTGCTGGCCAGCAAGGACAGTCCTGTGGTCAGGTAGTTGTTGGCAGCGACATAAGCGGTTGAGTCTTTGGCTTTTTTCCCTGCAATTAAATTCAATTGAGCCAGTTCATTGCGTTCATTTTGGTGGGTAATTAAATCGATTCCATAGTTTAATTGGCCAACTAGATCGAAAATTTTCTCAGCTCGCTCTTCTGGGGTAATCTTTTGCAGCAGCAGCTGTCCGATGTGGTAGTGGGTGATTGGTTTGCGATCCTCTGTAATCAGGGAATAGGCAGCTTGTTGAACGCGATCGTGCAGAAATTTATAGCTTACCGAGATATCATCATTCGGTGTTCTTTCATCCTGATTCGCCTCTTGGAAAAACTTATACATCTCGCCCAAGGGCAGAACCAATCCCTCTTGCAGTGCTTTCCACAAGGAAGTTGCCACTTCAATCTGCTCGAGTTCGCTGAAAATGGCCAAAGTTTCCAAGTCAAATTGGTTGCCAATACAGGCAGCTAACTTCAAAATCTCCTGAGTTGCTTCTGGCAACTTGTGCAGCCGAGTTGCCATGAATTCAACAATATCATCAGTCAATGCCAACTGCCGTACTCTCGTCAGGTCGCATTGCCAATAACCCAGATCGCGATCAAAGGCAATGAACCCATCTTCGTGCAATCCCTTCAGAAACTGGGTGGCAAAAAAGGGATTTCCTTGAGTCTTTTGATAGATTAATTCCGTTAAAGGCCGAGCCAGTTCTTGAGTGCAACTTAGAGTATCTGCGACCAAGCCATTCAGACCGGTTTCGCTTAAAGGCGCGA
>NZ_CEZBFX010000206.1:0-3578 GCF_982964205.1 Roseofilum sp.
CGGTGTCTTTGCCAGAAGCGGAGAAATTTTTTGATAAGTTGGTGAAGGAGAAAACAAAGAAGGGATATCAGGATATTACCGCTACGGCTGAACCCTCTACAATGTCTCAAACTGCGGCAACGGGTGAGCCAATAAGTAGGGACGATCGCATCTTATCCTATCTCCAAGGTACTCCACCGGAAGACTGGCCCCTCGATCGCATCATTTGGCGTGCCGGAGAATTAAAACTGAGCGCCGCAACTCCCCATCTCATCAATCTTTTGGGCACGGGAGAACCCTTGCGAGATTATTGTATTGCCCATGCTTTGGGACAATTGGGAAATGCAGAAGCTTTACCCATATTAAAGCAATTGGAGGAGAATACATTAACTCCGGAATTTGTCAAGCGAATTGCGTTTGAGGCGATGTGGAAGTTAGGGGATGCTACCACGAGGGAAGAGTTAGAGAAGATAGCGTGCGATCGCCTACCGACTATTCTACAAGAGGCGATCGCCACCGGAAACCCCGAAACCTTAACCAAGACTCTACAAACCTATCTCGACACCAAAGACTATCAACCCTTTCAAGTTCTACAAACCCTCTACCAAACCCATCTCGACATCGCCCGTCCAGCCTTACACCAGTTTATCTCCACCGCACCCCTCGCGCCTCCAAACTTCAAACCCCTGCGCCACCTGTTCAAAATGGCAGAATATCGCCATGATGCCGAATTTTTTGGCCTTTTAGCCTGGCGCTTTGAGACTGGAAAGGCTTTATACAATAGCAAAGGCTATTATATGAGGATGCCCGATGGCCGCTACCTGACATTCTATGAACACCGATATAACAAAGAAACGAGACGCTACGAACTTGTAGCAGATAACTTGAGGAATGAACAACAACGTCCTGATACCTCCCTAGCTTACAGTCAAGATACCCGCGACTATCTGCGACGACGAGTATGGCGCACCCTCGCTAAATTAGGGGAACAAGGAGATTTAAAGTATGCTGATTTAGCTGTAGGAGTTCTGTTAGCCTACTCGGATGAGGATGCTCAACCGGTTCGAGAAAAAGCCTCTTATCGATGGACTTCAGGTGGGAAATATGTTGCCCTCAAAAGCTATTGGGATCAATATGCGGGTTATTTATCTTTTAATCCTATTCTCTACAGCAATAGTCCTCGCTATCATTGGCAGTATGGATATCAAGCTTGGAAATGTAAAGATGATTATAAACCCGGCGCTCCTCCCCCAGAAGCAAGGGAAGAAGCATTTCCCGAACTCTGGAATCAACGCCCGGATGCGTTAGTAGAATTATTATTAAACAGCCAATGTCATCGGGTACATCAGTTTGCCGTTAAAGCTTTAAAAGATAACCCTGACTTTTGCCAGCAGATGGCAGTGCAAGATTTAGTGGGTTTGTTGAGTCAACCTTATGACGAAACTACACAATTTGCCTTTAACTTAGCCAAGCAACGCTATACGCCCGAAAATCCCAATTTTGATTTAGTCATTGCCCTCTTAAACTGTAGCTTTGCCCCAGCTCGCAAACAAGCGCAGGAGTGGATAGACACAAATACCAATACGTTCATTGGTTCGGCTGAATTCTTGTGTCAGTTGCTGCTCAGTCCCCATCTGGAAATTCAAGAATTTGCCCGCAAGTTGTTGCGATCGCACCCCATCCCCGAAAATAGAAGCAAAATTATCATCGGCTATATCATCTCTGAACTAATTAGCACAACTGAGAGTGAACCCGTAGAAGCTATATCCGATACCCTCCTGCAACTCTTTGCTACTCCCCTACAAACCCTCAGTTTACAAGTCATTCTCGACTTACTCCAGCACCCAGTTCCCGAAGTGCAAACCCTGGGTGCAAGACTGCTGCACAACCACGAAACTCCAGCAACGGAGCTTCCGGTGAGTATCATCGAGTCTTTAATTGCCTCTACTCAAGAAGCTATCCGCAGCATTGGCGTAGAAATCTTTGGTCAATTGGGCGATCGCCAACTCCGAGAAAGCTATCGAGATGCTATTATAGCCATGGCTGTTAGTGCAATTCCCGATCTACGCCAATCCGTTCAGCCTCTGATTTACCGTCTAGCCAACGGTCATCCCGACTTTAGTCTACCTCTAGCCACAGAATTAATCGAATTTCTTCTCATTCCAGAACCCCACGACGGCGTTCACAAAGACCTATTTTCCCTCATCCATCTTCATCTTCCTGGATGGAAAGGCGAGATTTCCCAAGAGTTAAACCTACGCCTACTCAAGTCTAAATTTGGATATGCCCAACAACTCAGTGGTATTAACCTCAAAGTAAGTGTCTATCGCTGGGCAAAACAGTGGTCAATTGCTGAAATTGTTCGGTTAGCCAGCCATGAGGTATTGAGCGTTAGACAAGCCTCTTGGACAATGATAGAGCATAACATAGACCGAATCAAAGCCTCCAACGCGGAAAAATTAGCCGCAGTTCGCCTGTTAGAAGCGAAATGGGAAGACTCGCGCCAATTTGCCCAAGAGCTTTTTCAACGTCATTTCACCGATACTGACTGGACTCCGGAAGTCATGGTTCTCATCTGCGACAGCATCCGCGAAGACGTGCGCGAATTTGGTCGTCAGTTGGTTACCCGCACATTTGAGGAACCCTACGGGCAAGATTATTTACTCCAGTTTAGCGAACATCCCAGTACAGATATGCAAGCATTCGCCAGTCAATATTTACAGAATTATGCCGCCGATAACCCAGAGCAGTTAGCCGAGTTAAAGCCTTATTTAATCACAGTTTTATCCCAAGTGAATCGGGGACGGGTGGCGAAACAGAAGGTCTTTAGCTTCTTAGAACAGGAAGCTCTCAAAAGTGAAGCGGCAGCACAGATAATTGCCGAAGTGCTAACTCGGCAGTCAGCGACAATGGCGATCGCCGATAAATCCCATTGTTTACAATTGATGTTACGCTTGCACCAACACTATCCCCACATCCCCCTGCCCATTGAAGTAAAACCGGTCGCTGAAATCCGACGTTAATCCTTATTTTATTTAAATTTGAGGTCAAACTTATGGAATTTGCCTATTCATACCACGGCAGTACAGCCGTTAATAACCAGGGAAATAACACCCAAATGTCCTTTTCCCCCGACACCAAACGCCCGCCCACCTATTTTATCGGGGAATTGCGAAAAAGTGTCGCGTTTCGAGAATCCATTAGCGCTCTTCATGATGTAGTTGTTTCCGATTTGCGCTACCAACCCAAAGACAACGAAGAATATAAAGAATGGGCTAAAAAACAAGAAGACTTAGAATGGCAATCTGTGGCCGTACAGAAAGAAGAAGTTGCTGCCCAGATCGCGACCATTCGTGACGAATTAACTGCACTTAATTCCATCAATTATGAACGCTGGCGACCCTATTATAAAGCCAGAGAACAATTTCGTCGCTATGTGTGGAAAAAACAACTCGATTTCTATTTTGTCTTCGATCCTGTAATCACAGTTCACCCGGATGAAATCTTTTTTGAATGCTTCAGTCAAGATGAATCCAGTTATGGCAGACTGGGGGCAAGCTATGACGTATTTCAAAATATCAACGAATTCGCCTGCGGTA
>NZ_CEZBFX010000207.1:0-3540 GCF_982964205.1 Roseofilum sp.
CGATCTTGGAGTGTTTGCCAATCTTCCAATTGCAGATCGAATCGCTCTAAATGCTGTTCGCAGGTTGTCACTTCATCCTGTGCAAATTGTTCTAAATCCCGCGAAGCTTGATAAGCTTTTTTGTACTCTTCAACTCGTAAAATAGGATCGAATACAGTTTTCCGCTCTCCTGGATTTTTGAGAAAATCACTGGTAAACATTCCTTGGGGAATTCCAATTGCTTCTGAAAAGAGTTTTGCTAAATCCGTATCTTTCGGAACGCCCAAATGTTCCTGTAACCAGAGCAACACATCATTCACTTTAGTCGGATCGAGCTTACAGTTAATCTGTGGATCGTAAAGCTCATATCCGCGACGGGTACAGCGTTTCACTTGATAGGTTCTGCCATCGCGATTAGAAATGAAGTGTACTGTGGCTTGGGCACTTTTAGCTCCTTTGCGAATCAACTCTTCTCGCTGATATTGACAAGAGTTAAATAGCACCCAAGCAATAGCTTCCAAAATCGATGTTTTCCCTGCACCATTCTCCCCGCAAATCGCATTACTTCCCACTTCAAACTCTAAATAGAGATCGGCGTGGGACTTAAAATTTTTCAGACTGACAGATAGAATTTCCATGGAGAGTTTATTTAAGTTAAGTTGGGTTAGCAATAACCCAACCACAATTATCAGTCAAAATTGGGTAAATCTAAACGTCTTCAGCCGCTTGCAGGAATAATTTATGAGCAACAGTTTGAATTCCGGTATGGCGATAATAGTCTGTCGATTGGTCAAGAAAAGCCCCCACTAAATCTAACGCATCATCAGAGAAATCAATAAATCCTCCGATGTGGTCAAAAACGCTTTCAGGGGTTAAGCCGACGGAACCGACTAAATTGCCCATCCATCCTTCAACCGCACCAAATGTCTCGCTAATAAACCCTAATTTGTCATCACCAGGAATGAAGTTAGCAATGGTTCCAAAAACCGGATTCCCTTCCAATGCACTGCCACCATCTAAGGTTGAGTGAACTTTTTGTAAGAAATTTGGCCCCAAAGGGAGTAAACCATCGACGGAGACTAATGCCGCCATCCGCATTAGGGAGGCTCCGTGATAATGCTCGGTCAATTCGGCAACAAATTCACCTGGATTGAGAACAGGAAGTCCATTCAGCTTGCTGTAAGCAATCAATTCTGTGACTAATTTTAAGCATAAATCTACCGATTGAGTAGTATCAGCTTTGGGAGTTAATCGATTTAAAAATCCTAATAAGCCAATTTTTTCGCCTACTTTATTCGCCATAGCAGCCGCACCGAGTGCTTTATCTGCATTATCGATGGTTTTGTACAACCAAATAGCTCCTTGATAGCCAGTATTGGTATCATTGTACAGCTCGATCGCTCGATTGCGGATGTCCCGGATGCGATCGCCGTCTGTTTCCCCGGTTACGACTTCAATCGTGCGATCGCAACCCACCACATTCTCCCACTCTCCAGGGACAACAAAATCCAGAGCGTTGAGCATCTTTACCGTCAGGTTATCCGACGGTAATTCATCAAGTAACTCAATAATTGAATCAGCCATCTTTCGTTCCTACTTGAAGACTTTCTCTATTCTGAAGTCTATCCCTGCAATGCGTCAATATAGGGCTACGGGCTAGGCAATAAGCAAAAATTCTTAGTTTGTTGCTCCCACTTCCTGATTTTCCTAGCGTATGGCAAGTATAGAGCAACAGGACTCCTATGTTGAAGTTTTTCTGATTCGATTCTAACCTAACGACAAGAACTTATAACTTTTGCAAAGGAACAACTTTTGGATTCAGAATTTTGCGCCCTAAACCTGTAAATTGAACCGCTACAGATTGCTGTTCTCCCTTGCCAAAAACATGGGTAACTTGTCCGACTCCAAAACTGCGGTGAAGGACGCGATCGCCAACTTGCCAACCCTTGTTTTTTCCTTTAGGGATTTTAGCCTTCGTTCCCACCTTAGCTTCGGATTTCTTAACCGGCTTTTTCACTGTTTTTTGAGGGGCGGGACTTGGGGAAGTCACTCTTGCTTGATATTGGGTAGTCCCCTTTAATAACTCGCGGGGTAATTCAGCTAAAAATTGAGATGCAGTTGCCGGTTCCCGGTTTCCCCATAACCGTCTTTCTTGGGCATGGGTTAAAAACAATTGTTCCTGAGCGCGGGTAATTCCTACATAACATAAGCGCCGCTCTTCTTCCAAGGCTGCGGGGTCATCCATACTGCGGAAATTAGGAAATAAACCCTCTTCTAATCCCACTAAAAATACGATTGGAAATTCTAAACCTTTCGCTGCATGAAGGGTCATCAAGGTAACAGCATTTTCCCCTTCTTCCAGGTTATCTAACTCCGATTGTAAGGGGGCATAATTGAGATAACTGGATAAATGGGTATCGCCAGTTTCTTCCTCATATTGGATAATGGCACTAAATAACTCTTGCAAGTTTTGTAAGCGGTTTTCGGATTCGTCAGTTCCTTGATATTTTAAATCTTTGAGATATTCAGAGTCGGTTAAAATTCCTTGGGCAATGGTAGAGGCTTTTTCAGTTTCGAGACGTTCTTGCCAACGAGTAATCAGCTTATAAAAGCCCATCACTGCTTTAGTTGAGCGTCCGGCTAAGGTACGCACGGAAGTTTCATCACTGATGATTTCCCATAGGGGAATCCCCAGTTCTGAGGATGCACCTAGCAGCCGATCTAAGGTGGATTTGCCAATGCCACGACGAGGAACATTAATGATGCGTAATAAACTGACAGTATCAGCCGGATTAATCAATAACCTGAGATAACAAATGGCATCTTTGATTTCCTTGCGATCGTAAAACTTTAATCCCCCAACCATCCGATATTTAATATTTTGTCTTACCAATACTTCCTCAAAGGCACGAGACTGGGCATTGGTACGATACAAAATGGAAAAGCTGCCCCAATTGATATCCGGATACTTTTGTTCCAGTTGACGCATCTGACGGATCGCAAATTCCGCCTCGTCGATTTCATTATCGGCTTGGTAACAAGTAATTGGCACTCCAGAATCACGAGTGGGGCGTAATACCTTATCAATTCGCTCTTTATTATTTTGAATCAACTCATTCGCTGCTTGTAGAATATTTTCTCGCGAGCGATAGTTTTCTTCTAATTTAATCATGGTCTCGCTTTTCTGGTCTGATAAACCATCGCCAAAATCTTGTTGAAAATCCATCAAAATGGTAAAGTCAGCCATGCGGAAGCTATAAATCGATTGATCGGCATCTCCAACGACAAAAATGGAGCGACTTTGCCAATCTTTGTAGTCACGGCTTTGGACTCCTCCCGTAGCTAACAAACGAATTAAATCATATTGGGTGCGGTTTGTATCTTGATATTCATCGACTAAGATATGATGAAAGCGGTTATGCCAATAGGCTAATACTTGCTCATTTTTTCGTAGCAAGTTCACCGGGACTAAAATTAAGTCATCAAAATCGAGGGCATTATTTTCAGCTAACCGCTTTTGATAGAGTTCATAAACTTCGGAAATTACCCGTCCCCGATAAT
>NZ_CEZBFX010000208.1:0-3512 GCF_982964205.1 Roseofilum sp.
GCGAACCTTTGCACTCTATTTTGGTCTGGCTGAAGTCCAACTTATGAGTGTTGATATCGATTCTTTCGAGAAAACCATCGCCACCTTACTCGAACACGCCCATTCTGCTTTAGACAATGCTCGAGTTTACGTTCTCAAAGTCAATCAATATTCATTGCAGGGTTCTTATACAGAAGCAATTGAGGTAACTTTAACGGCATTGCAAAGATTGGGAACGGCAATCAACTCGAATAATATTAAACAATTGCTTCGAGAAGATACGATCGCTGTTGAAGCCCAGCTTCAACATCGTTCAATCGATACTTTGCTCGATTTACCTGCCGCTACAAATCCAGAAGTTCAAGTCCAAATCGAATTGCTGATGAAAGTATTATCGGCTGCTTACATTAACTCCAATCGCGATCTCTATGGTTTTTGTATAGTCAGAAGCGTGCGCTTGTCAATCGAATACGGCAATAGCCCCAAGTCGATTATGGCCTATGGCAGCTATGGTGAATGGCTGGCCTTGTTCCAAAACGAATATCAAAAAGCCATACAATTTTGCGAGCTGGCTCTGCAACTCAGTTATAAGCTTGATAACAAATCCGAGCGATCGACTGCCTGCTTCATATTAGGCGGTTGCGTTCATGTAAAAGCTAAACCCATTCAAGGGGCAGCCGAACTCAATTACGAAGGATTCTTAGCTGGGATAGAGTCGGGAGAATTGCAATATGCGGGCTATAACCTCTTTGCCAATATTTATAATCGTCTCTTTGGTGGGGAAAATTTGGTGCAATTGGCTGCCGATTTAGAAAAATTTTGGGCGATCGTGGATAAAATGCAAAACGATCTTGCCCTTAGCATCATTGAGGCTTGTCGATTCTTTATCGAAACACTCTCTGGCTGCATCGACAGAAGCAGTGACGCAGAACAAGCTTGGCTAGATCGCTATCTCGCCATCCCATCTTATCCTCCCTTGGGAATTTACACCATTCTTCAGATACATGCAACTTGCTTGTATGGGGATTTCGAGAGCGGTTGTGATTTGACGGCTCAAGCGAGTCAATTTTTCATGGGTTGCGAATCTTGCACGATCGCCTTGGAATATTATTTGTACAGTTCTTTGAACTGGTTGAGGCGTGATGGGATTTTGTCCGAAGAGGAAAGATTGCAGATCGAAAGCCATCAAGCCCAACTTAAACGTTTTGCGGATAGCTGTCCAGAAAACTTTCTGCATAAATATTTGCTCGTTGAAGCTGAACGGGCGCGAGTTGCCGGAAGACGGGCTGAAGCGATCGAATTCTACGATCTGGCGATCGCCGGTGCCCAAGAAAATGGTTACATCCAAGAAGAAGCTCTCGCCAACGAACTGGTCGCTCAATTCTACCTCGACTGGGGCAAAGAAAAGTTTGCCACACTTCACATGACTGATGCCTATTACTGCTATGCCCGATGGGGTGCAAAAGCGAAAACTAACCAACTCAAAGAAAAATATCCCCAACTCCTCTCTCCGATTCTGCAACCAGCAAGAAAGCCAGACTCTCAAAGAAACCGGCTTTCTGGTACTACTGTAACGCAAACGGTAGGTTCGAGTAACAGGCTCTGCTTGAGGCTCGATTGGGAAACAGCGATGAAAGCTTCTCAGTCCCTATCGAGGGAAATTCATTTGGACAAACTGGTTTCAGCTTTGATGCAGGCAGCGCTGAAAAATGCTGGAGCCGATCGCGGTATTTTACTCTTGCAGCAGCCAGAAGGTTGGCAGGAAGAAGCCCGATGCTCGTTAGGAGAAAACTCCAATGTTTGTTCGACCCAGCCATCAGATGCTCTCGCCCGACCAACAACGGTTATTAATCAGGTCAAACGCAACCAACAACCGATTATAGTTAATGACTTTTCTGACAATCTCCAATTTGCCAGAGACCCCTATCTACTGCAAGGACAACCCAAAAGTTTCTTGTGCATCCCTATTCTGAACCAATGCAAACTCATTGGCATTCTCTATCTGGAAAATCATCTAGCCACGGGAGCTTTTACGAGCGATCGCCTGGAACTGCTCGAACTCCTGAGCGCTCAAGCCGCGATTTCCATCGAAAAGGCCCGACTCTATCATCGCTTAGAAGAATATAGCCATACCCTGGAAGCCCAGGTGGAGAACCGAACTCAGGCACTCCACTACAAAAACCGGCACTTGCAAACCACTCTAGAGCAATTACAAAGGACTCAACTTCAGTTAATCCAGAGCGAAAAAATGTCTAGCTTGGGGCAAATGGTGGCAGGAATTGCCCATGAAATTAACAATCCCATCAGCTTTATCTCAGGCAATATTGTTTACTCACGCGATCATTTTTACACATTGTTAGAGCTGGTCGAGCTATACCAACAAGAACTCTCCCATCCCAGTAAAACCCTTCAAGAAAAGCTCGAAGCAAGTGATTTAGATTTTTTGAAGGGAGATATGGAAGAAATACTCTCTTCTATGCAGTTAGGGAGCGATCGAATTAGCCATATTATTCTAGGGTTGCGTAATTTCTCCCGTTTAAATGAGTCGAAAATAAAACAAGTAGACATTCATGAAGGATTGGATAATACCCTGATGATTTTGCAGCATCGCTTCAGAGATCGGGACAATCGTACCACAATTGAAGTGATAAAAGACTACGCAAAGCTGCCGAAAATCAACTGTTATGCCAGTCAACTCAATCAAGTGTTTCTCAATATTATCACTAATGCAATTGATGCCTTGGAAGCATTGAATAAAGCCTTAGATTCTCAGGAACATACGACCAGAGGGAGGATTCGGATCAGCACGGAAATCGTAGATTTACACAAGATCAAAATTCGCATTGCCGATAACGGACCAGGAATTAGTGACAGCATTCGCCAGCATATATTTGACCCGTTCTTCACCACCAAACCCGTCGGTCAGGGAACCGGTTTGGGTCTGTCCACCAGTTACCAGATTATCACTGAGCAACATGGGGGACAGTTGTATTGTTTCTCTGAAGCTGGAAAAGGAAGCGAATTCGTGATTGAAATTCCCCTTGAGTAATGGTAATATCGAATCCGAAAATCAATTATAGTATGTTATTACTAAAGTCGCGACAGCAGAGTTCAGGAATTTCTACCCTCTCGGTAATCTTGGGGATAGCTTCCCTGCGACCGCAACGATATTTAACCAGACTTGCTCAAGAGGTGACAACAGGCTTAAATCTAAGTATCAATTAACAATTAATAATAAGGGATTTATTATTAAGAATGGGTCTAGGCTGGGTAAAAATTGTCCCTAGCGAGGCTAATATAGGATCTATACGATTACTCCCACCCATTTGAGTCTCATTCAATTGATCTTTTCAGTAAAATATGGTGTATAAAGATCGATATAGCCACCTTTTATCGACCTTATTACCTCTTGAGAAATATAATAGCTACCATCGCACAGTACTAAAAACCTTAGAGTAATGATCCCACAACTTCCTGATTATCACATTAGCGAAACCCTATACGAAGGAGAGCGAACCCTAGTGTATCGGGGA
>NZ_CEZBFX010000209.1:0-3417 GCF_982964205.1 Roseofilum sp.
TGTTTGCTGGGGAGCAGTTTGATGAGGCGTTGGGGCAGTATTATTTAAGGCAACGCTATTATGATGCAAGTACGGGGAGGTTTACTCGACGGGATACTTGGGAAGGGGATAGATCTAATCCTATTACGCTCAATAAGTATCTTTATGCTAATGGGAATCCGGTTAGTTATATCGATCCTAGTGGGTTATATGCAACAACACTTGGCGCTTATTTTGCAATTAAAGCTGTTCTACTTGCCATTGCTGTTATAGGAATTGGCGTTGCGGCTTACTATAATACCACCTACGAGCCTGAGCGTCTTCGTGGTTTTGGAGAAGGCCCTGGGCTTGATATACGTGATATAGAGTCCCCTCGTCCTCGCGATCCAAAAGAGAGTTTGTTAGGGCGCATCTTGACTTTCCCTCGAGAACAACTTCGAGTTCCCGATCATACTGGTCATCCACGGGATAATAGTTTGGATAATTTGATTCGTCATGTTTTTCATTCAGATGTTGGGCCAGATTATGCTAATGATCCTCTATCAATATGGGGCAAATCTGCAGATGACATTAAACAAGAATATGAAGATGATGGTTATAAAGCTGATATTGAGCAAGGCAAGAGAGGTTCTGGTAAGTCCAAGCAGATAAGAATTGAGAAGCATCCAGAAGTTACTAATATTCAAGTGCATCCAGGTGGAGGTAGGCATATTACTCCATATTATAAAATCTCAACCAGCACTAAAGGTAAAATATGGGTTGTACCCAAGGGCTTTAAAAAAGAACCAAATATGAAAGGACAAATTATTGAAATTCCTTAGAAATCATGAAAAATGTAAAAGTAGATCGAGTGAGTTCTGTAGCCGAAGTTGAAACACTTCAGAGATTAGGTGTCAATGCTATTAGTATTTCACTATCATCCGATCGGAAATTTAAAGATAGACGTACTTTATCAAAAAAAGAAGCTTACTTAATTAAAGATAAAATAGAAAAAAATACATCTTTTATTGGTAGCTTGTCTATCAACAGTTACCAAGAAATGATAGAACTGGCAACAGATCTCGAATTTGATTATATTCAATTATCTTCAATTCAACAAAGCAAAATACTACCAAATGAAGTTTATCAAGAATTAAAGATACAAGGAATTGGATTAATTTATTCCGATCTAGAATGTTCGTATGATACCGATCCCTCTTGGATACTTAGAAGTATACATAACAGTGACTTTGACTTTGCTCAAATTGATTTATTGGGTGATATAGGAGATTCATGGAATTTTCTAAAAGAAAAATGCCCGAATTTTACTGATGAACTTCAAGTCTCTGATATCAATGATATTGCCAGGGAAAATCCTTTACTAATTACCACCGATTTATCGGAAAATAATTTAGAGGAAATTATAGATTGTCTTGCAAATATTAAAGGTATTGCTTTTGTTCTGGGAGATAATCCAATTAGAGACGATTTTCATTACTTTAGCTACTGTGAAGTGATAAAAATGCTTGAACAAGTGAACTTGAGGTAAAACTGTTGTAAATCCGATTCGGCACTCTCAGCTCGCTCCTGTTGGCGTTCGGTTTCCTGACGTTGGCGATCGCGCTATCTGGAAAGAGAATACCATAGCCCAGTGCGATCGCAATCCCATTCTAAAATACCATAATGAATGCGATCGCGCTTTTGGTGATGTCAAACAAAAATGCGATCGCGCTCTGATTTTAAGATAATATTATTGAGTATGATCGCACTTTTAGTTATGTCGGAAAGTTTGTGCGATCGCATTCTAACTCGGCACTATCTGCTCTTTGCTGTTGGAGATCGCATTGCACAATGCCAGAAACTCGCCGATCTATCCGTCTCCTATAGGGTTCTGATAGATCAACAAGCGATCGCCATCATAATATGGAGCCATCAACCACAGAGCAATGGTCAATGGTGGGACTTTCGGCTAGGGCAAGCTGCCCATTAGGAGAGAAGCCAAAGAGAACAATGGCGATCTCTACAATTACTCATGATTATGATGAAGTCGATCTTGATGAAGTGTGGAAGGTGATTGAGGAGAATTTGCCTCAACTTCTGAGCTATATCGAACCCTTAGTTTCCAATGATGACAACCCAGAATGATGGGTTAGTTTCTTTAATGCTCTAATAGTTTAATTATCTAAAGGTCTAATAGGTTTAACTCTTCTCGCAATTCGGCAATATTCCTCACCCTCGACCAATCCACATCCGCATCAGCCAGCAAGTCGATCGCCACGCCAATCAGATGCTGAGGATAAGTGCGATCGCCGGGAGGAACCGGCTCTAGGTTATTGTCTCGCACTTCGGATGCCTTGGCTGCTAACCATTCCTTCTGAGATTTGCGAATTTTCAGATTCACTGCCACCAACTTATCTTTTTCTTGGGGTGCTGGGATGCTTTGGGGAGTGACCTTGGGTTGGGTTTTCCCTGGTTCTAGTGGTTCTGATGGCGCTCGAATTCCAGAGCGTTGAGAGAGTTTACCCCCCATTCCCGTAATTTTCTTAGCCATCTTAAATCCCCCAAATTGATAGACATTCTCTCGCCAGTTGTTTGTAAGCTTTAGCACCTGTGGAACGAGGTGCATATTCGGTAACCGGTTGTTGCGGGGCGATCGCCTCAGCAATGGAGATATTCTCTGGAATTTTGGTCTCCAGCAAGCGATAGCCTAATTCATCAGAGGCTTCTTGCAACATTTCATCTGCTTGTTTAGCCACTGCCAAGCGCCCCCGATAACGACAGCGCACCACATCAATGGGGAGATGGGGACGCTCTTCACGAATCAATTGCACGGCTTCCGAGAGTCCTTTTAATACCGCCGGTTCGTTAAGGGTAGGGATGAGAACGCGATCGCAGGTCAACAGAGCTTGAGTGGCTACAACTCCTAGTCCAGGGGGACAGTCGAGCAGACACAGAGCGAACCCCTGCAAGCGCTCTAGAGCAGGAGTGAATAGGTCAGAAGTGGCCTGGAGTTGGAATAGGGCAAGATCGGCGGGGATTAGATACAGAAGTGGTGGACCGGCTCAATGGGTTTACCCCGCAACCAGTCCACAGTCGTGGGAGTCTGGCCATCGAAGCCTAAACCATAACTGAGGGTGCGCTGTCCATCTAAGTCAATGGCGATCGCCTGCCGCTTGCTAGTGGCCAGAATTGCCCCCAGGTTCAAGACTGTAGTGGTCTTTCCTGTGCCACCCTTGAAGTTAAATATGGCAATCTTTTTCATGTCAGTGGAGCCGAAACCTCCCTTTTTGAGTTTATCCCTTTATGGGTGAATGGGTTATTCAGTTAATCATTTTAACAGTTTAAGTCATTAAGTTATTAAGGTATAAAGGTCTAATAGGTTTAAGGTCTAGTTGAGTTTGCCGCTATAGCAAAGAAAGGGAGCGTTAGGACAGTATCTTAAAAGCTTCTATGATGGCA
>NZ_CEZBFX010000210.1:0-3410 GCF_982964205.1 Roseofilum sp.
GAAGATTAGCGCGTCTGGCCCAATCTTCTTAATTTTTGTTTTATAAACGGTCTCTAAGTTTTGAATCATTAATAATGGGTCTGGGTTGGGTGCAAATTGCCTCAACTTGTTACCAATGCCTATTACCCGTAAGCTATAGTAGCCAAAAGTCTAACAAGGAGAGAGGATGGTTGTTATTGCTTATCTAGGGCCACGAGGGACGTATTCTGAGGCGGCAGCGATCGCCTGTAGTCAGCAGCTTAAAGCTCAGGGTTATGACAGTGAATTACGTCCCTATCCCAGTATTGCCCAAACTTTACAGGCGGTAGCCCAACAGCAAGCCCATTTGGCGATCGCACCGATTGAAAATTCTATTGAAGGCAGTGTTCCGATGACCCTCGATAGTTTATGGCAATTACAAGGTTTAGACATCCAACAGGCCTATGTCTTACCCATCACCCATGGACTACTCTCTCAGATGGGTGAATTATCAGCGATTAAAACCGTCTATTCCCATCCTCAAGCCTTAGCACAATGTCAAGAATGGTTAGAGCAACATTTACCAGGAGTCAAATTAATTCCCACCAACTCCACCACAGAGTCTATTCAGTATCTTCAGTCCGATCGACCGATCGCAGCAATTTCCTCCCAAAGAGCAGCTAAACTCTATCAAATCCCAATACTAGCCTATCCCATTAACGATCGCCCGGATAACTGTACTCGGTTTTGGGTCATGAGTTCTACAGATACTAATGTGAGATTGAATGCTTCCTCGGAACCCAAAACCCATACCTCAATCGCCTTTAGCTTACCCAATATTCCAGGAGTGCTGGTTAAACCCCTGGAAGTCTTTGCCCATCAAGGGATTAACTTAAGCCGAATAGAATCTCGTCCTACCAAGCGATCGCTGGGCGAATATTTGTTCTTTATTGATATTGAAGTTGATGCTAGAGAACCGAGTATCCAACAGACACTTCAACAATTAGAAGAGTACACAGAAGTATTAAAAATTTTCGGAAGCTATACCGTTACCGATATTTATCCTTCTTGATCCCAAATTTGCCTTACCCAACTGGGGTCGCGGTAATTGATGCGAGCCATGGGTTCGAGGGAGGTGAGGATGGTTTGACCATAGCTGCGGTGGAGAACACGGGTATCTAGCAAAGCCACAACTCCCGGACGCACGGGGGCGATCGCCCGTTTCAGGTTTTGGATCGCCGTCGGTAGTAGGTATTCCCGAAACCAGTCTAAGCGCCGTTGTTTATAATACGCCACTCGTCCAGCCACTAGAGGATGCTCTAAAGAGGGGATGGGTAAGGCGACAATAATGAGTAAACCAGGTGTGGGTAAGAGGCTTTGATGCGATCGCCAAAATTCCCATCCACACACTAAAATTCCATGGGGTTCCAATGCCGTTTTTTCGACTTGTACTTTGGAGCCAAATTCACCAGCTAATGTGGCCGCAATTTGGGCTTTTAGGGGGACATCGGTGACTAAAATAACGGTTAAGTTGCCTTGATTTCCTCGGACACTGAGTAATCCTTGAATTTCTGGCAATACCTGAGTTTGAAATTGGGGCGTATTGGGGAGGGGAAGGCGATCGGGTAAATAAAGATGGATTAAGTCTTGGTCGCTCGAAGCATTAAATTGAATGCAAGTAATATCTTCGAGTCCCATTTGGGCACAATAGCGACTTGCATCTTGCTGTTGATCGAGGGTTTCACCAATTAAAACGACTGGTTGATCGGCCCAGATAGGACTGAGGATCGGGGCGATATCCACAGGGCCAGACCAGAGGGTAAATTGACCGGTGGAACGATGAATATCGGCCCACATCAGATGATCTGAGGTCAATGGGGGGAGCGTGAACTGTTGCCAAGGAGAGGGTAGGATAAGCTGATATTCGTCAAAGTAATGGAAGAGATTGGCGATCGCCCCTCGATCCTCCTCCGTTAATAAACAGCATTCGTAGGGGTTGGGAGGATGCTGGAAAATAGACTTGGTGAGCTTAACTTGGATATCGCGAATCAGATCGCGGTGTTGGGGACAGGCTAACATTAGCTCCGTCCAGTCTTTGGGGGTTAAACATTGATTGATCTGTTGCCTAGTCCAGTTTTCTAGATCGTCTACACCATCCATGAGGGTGGGAATATTGAGAGGGAAGCGCTGTCCTCGGTTATCTCGATGGAGGCGATCGCCTAAAAATTTTTCTGGGGTTGTGAGGAGAATACCAGAAAAATCAGCATTGGGCCAGCGATCTCCAACTACCACCGACTTCACCGAACTGAGCGCTAACATCTCCTGTAATTGGGGAATTTCCACCATCTGCAACTGCTGCAAAATTTCCTCCGCTCCCACCCAAATAGCTGGTCCCGGCCACATCAGCAACGGAACTAAATAACTCACCCGATAGGGTTGTCCTTGATAAAGAGGGCGACCCGTTTGAATTAAAGCACTGCGTCCCAAACGCATGGCCCGCGCAACCAACCGGGCCATCGTTAACTGATGGGGCCAGGACGGTGACGCAGACAAGCGTAGAAACGCTCGCAGTTGCTGATGGACTTCCACCTCAATCACAGGTTTACCTTCGTGTCTCACTCTCGTCAGGCGAGGCTGATGAACCTTTACCTCTTCTTATTGTGACACTTGCTGTCAAACCTGCACGTCATTAAGGTTTGATCCCTACTCTTGTGCTTGCCAATAGCTTAAATTTTGTTGATATTCCTGGATTTTCTGTTGTGCTGTAGTGTATGCGGGATGCTCTTCAGGAACCGCTTGCATTAGGGCGCCTGTACTACTTGGGAAGGGTCAGATTTCACTTGAGCTAACTGAGCTGCTTTTTCAGCTTGCTGAACAGCTAAATACCAGCGATCGGGTTCAGGATTTGCCGAAACCATAGGAGAGGAAGTTGGTTGACTCACAAAAGAAGGAGGAGTTGGTTCAGGCCGCTCAGACTTCTCAGGTATGGGCACATTCAACGTAGCAACTGGAGTCGGACTCCCTATTTCTGAAGGTAAAGGTTCAATCCCATCACAAATTGTTCTATCCTCATCAGACACATTGCGATTATGGATCAAATAATCCCGTATCCAATCACATCCTTTTAGTGCGCTTCAAGGTATCGTGAAATAAGCGTAAAAAATTCCGCACATGACCGCCACTCATCTCACAGACCTCTCGTAAGTGGTATAAAGAAAATACTCGATCTTCCCAAAAGCTTGATAGCTCTCTAGTTTGCTCAGACTACTACTGGTAAAAATAATTTCAATAGTATTGTCCAGATCTATAGTAGAGAAAGAGTCGGTTAGAACATGGTTCAACACTGAAACCTAGCTACCATAACCTATTCCCTAGCGCGCAGTCCTATAAAAAAAACAAAAAAACGCCCCCCTTGCGGAGAGCGTTTTTTTTGATTAAATTCAGTCAATCAA
>NZ_CEZBFX010000211.1:0-3396 GCF_982964205.1 Roseofilum sp.
CATATAGGAGGTGATAGTAGGCCATTAAGAGTGATAGCAGCAAGAATATCTCCCCCTATTCCTTATCTTCGCTGTCGAAGGGTATAGGCATAGGGTACAGTTATCCTTAACTCAATCTATGCTAATCTAACGCCCGTTTGGGTATCGGGAAGAGCCTAGAGGCGATCGCTAAAAGAACAGTTTTTTAGAGAAGAACAGGTGTATGTATTTCTCAAGTCCACTCCTCAAGAAGGGTGATAGATTTTCATCATTGCCTGAGTGCCCAATTCTCCCCCATTATCTAGCTTCTCAACACTCTTAAAATGCTGATTGGCTAACTCAGTACCTGGGAAATCTTCGGCTTCAATCATTTCTAAAACCAAGCGTAAATCTTTTAAGATATGCTTAATGGCGAAACCAGGAGCAAAATCAGACTGATTAATTTTAGGGCCGAGATTGGAGAGCGCCCAAGAGCCAGCCGCACCACCCCTACAAACTTCAACGATTAAATTGGGATCGATCTTCTGTTTTTGGGCCAGTTTTATGGCTTCGCATAAACCGATGAGATTGGCCGAGCATAAGACTTGATTACAGAGTTTAACCGCTTGTCCACTGCCAACCGGGCCGCAGAGATGGATAGATTTTCCCATGACTTCAAAGAAGGGTAAGCATTCGTTAAAATCAGCTTCACTACCTCCGACCATAATTGTTAATGTGCCGTTTTGTGCCCCAATATCTCCCCCAGAGACGGGAGCATCTAAAAATCGGAGTGATTTAGTGGATAAGGTTTGGGCGATCGCCTGAGCGGCATTCGGGCCAATGGTACTCATATCCACCACCAGAGTCCCTGGTCTCGCCCATTCTGCCACACCGCCCGGGCCACATAGGACTTCCTCCACATCGGGGACATCACCCACACAGGAGAAAATCACATCTGCTGTAGCTACAGTTTCTTGAATGGAGGAAACGATCTCTACACCTGCCTCTAGAGCCGCCCTTACCCCTGGGCGATCGGGGGTACGATTCCACCCTTTAATCGGATATCCGGCACGAGCCAGGTTAGCACTCATAGGCCCGCCCATAACTCCAAGTCCTAAAAAAGCGAGTTGTTGATTCATGGTTTGTGTTGTATGGAACTACGAATTGACATACTCACCGGGCTGAAGCCACGGTGATTCTTAACGCTTCACTGACTGATGCTACCGAAGTAGTCTTACTCTGTCTCTGCGTCCGTTTAGAGTCTCCCAATGCCCTATGGCGACTTCGTTCTATGTTTTTTGCTGCATTCTCATCTCGGTCGTGTTCAGTGCCACAATTTAGGCATCGAACCAACCGAATTTTTAGATCGAGCTTGCCCTATTTGTAGCCGCACTTAGAACAAATCTGGCTAGTCGGTTCCCATCGATTGATGAGGTGAAACTCTCTGTCAAACTTCTGAGATTTTGCCTCACAGAGCGTTCTAAACTCTCTCCAACCTTGCAAACTAATAGACCTTGCAAGCTTGCGATTCTTTACCATGCCTGATACGTTCAGATCTTCTAAGACAATCGTTTGGTTTTCACGAACAAGCTTCGTAGATAGTTGGTGCAAGAAATCTTGGCGAGTATCTGAAATACGATTGTGTAGTCTAGCAATCTGAAGACGAGTGTTGTTTCTCCGGTTTGAGCCTTTTTGCTGACGAGCTAGTTTCTTCTGAAGCTGGCGAATTTTGCGATCTACCTTTGAGTAGTCAGGGCTGACAGCCTTAGAGCCATCAGACATTACAGCAAATGTCTTGATCCCTAAATCGATTCCGATACTTTGGTTTTTCGCATCGACATGAACGGGTTCAGTTTCTACCACAAAGCTCAGAAAATAGCGGTTAGAACAATCTTTGATGACTGTTACAGAACTTGGACTAGACGGCAACTCTCTAGACCCAATTGGTTTTAGATTGCCAATTTTAGCTAAAAACACACCTCTTTCTTTGATAGAAAACGCTGCTTTTGTGAACGTTGCAGACTGATCGTATGTCTTCTTCTTAAACTTGGGTTGACCCACTTTTTTACTTTTTCGCTTTCCCTTTAAGGAATTGAAATAGTTCTTGTAGGCGGTTTCCAACTGCTTAAGAGACTGCTGCAACGGAACGGATGAAACACCAGACAACCAACTTCTAGCCTCAGTCTTCTTTGCCTGAGTCAACATCGCGGAAAGTTTGTTGTACCCAGGGTATTTATCGGACTTACTGAAAGCTAAAGCGTCGTTCCACACCACCCGAACACAACCAAACAACTGAGCTAAACTTTGTTGCTGTTGGTCAGTTGGATAGAAACGGTATTTATATCTGGTTTTCATGGCTTGTGCTAGAATTGGTCTGTAAACTCATTCTAGCTTGGTCTACAGAGAATGACAACCAATTTACGCAAGGAAAGACACAGTATTTCAAGCCTTAAAGTTCACTTGGTTTGTGTGACCAAGTATCGTAGGGCTGTGTTCACTGCTGAAAGCCTTGCAATTATTGGAAAGTCTTTTAATGAAGTGGCTAAGAAAATGGATTTTCAGATACTCGAATTCAATGGAGAGTCTGACCATATTCACGCGCTGATTGAGTACCCACCTAAGCTTTCTATCTCTCAGATGGTGAATGCCCTTAAAGGCGTTTCTAGTCGTCGATATGGTCAAGCTGGCTACCCTAAACCCTATGGAAAAGATGCCCTCTGGAGTCCTAGCTATTTTGTTAGCTCCATTGAAGGCGTGCCAATAGAAGTTCTAAAGCAGTACATTAGAGAACAAGAAAAGCCGTCCTAGAAGGACGGGGTTTTAGACCCATTCTTCTGATAAGGAATAGGGAATGGGGAACAGGCAATTTAGCAATAGTGAGTAATTCCAGTCTCCGCGTCCCCGTGTCCTCCCATCCCCTAATCCTCCACCTTTATTGCCCCATTCCCCCACTCTCCGGGCGATTTTCCCATAAAGACCGAGGTTTTGGAGATGAAGATTGGGTGAGTCTAGCTTGTTGTAGGGCTAAAGAGGCTGCTTTTTTCACATCAGCCACAGCATCATTTAAGCCCCGTTGTAAATAAGGTAAAACGAGATCGGATCTTATGCTTCCTAGGGCAGTCATGGCAACTTCACGCACAAAGGGACTAGCATCTTGACTCAGTTGCCCAAGAGCAGAAATGATCCGTTCGGTTTCTGAGCGCAAAGGACAGGAGGCAGCGAGTTGTCCGAGCGCTAAAGCGATTTGCTGGCGAACTTCTGGGTTCTGATGGCGTGTGTAGACTAGTAATTGGGGTAATGCGGACAGTTGGGGCCAAGTTCCTAGCGATCGCAGAATTTGACTCGGATCGAGAGGGGCTGAAACTGTCCCAGATTCAGAGGGGGTAACCGTTTCTTGGGGTTCAGAGTTGGCGTTTAGTTCAACTCCGGAGATGGGGG
>NZ_CEZBFX010000212.1:0-3168 GCF_982964205.1 Roseofilum sp.
ATCGGGTCATGGAACATCTGGCCTAATGAGCGAAGGATTAACCATGGGTATTATATAGCGCTACGCGCTAGGCAAAAGGCAAAAGGCAAAAGATTATGGGTGGAGATATAGACAACTAACAAACAAGGGTTTTTAGATATCCTTGCCAGTTCTCTACATATAGTAAGCACCAACAACTGCTTCAAAGGTACAACTCTGTAAATTGGGATTATTAAATCCTCCCTTAATTTATGCTTAAAACAGAATTACACAGGAGATTATAATGGTGATTCGTTATCAAATCATTCTCTCTTGGAGTGAAGTCGATCGAGCGTTCATTGCTGAAGTTCCTGAACCCCAAGGTCGATTATCTCTATCGTAATTCGCTAGTTAATGTTATAATGATATTAGGGAAATCGTTGAGGTAAGAGAGAATGTCTTCACCCGAAATGCTCGATAAAATACTACAGTTATCCATAGGCGATCGCTGGCAACTAGTAGAGTCTATCCTGAATTCTATTCAAGCAGAAACTTTGCCTTTTACTGCTGAATCGAGTCCAATCAACTCCACTCCTGAAAGCGATCGCCAATCTGCTCTGAAAGCTTTGGAAGAGTTGCGCGAAATGACCCAGAATTTTCCGCCAGTAGATGCTGTCGAAATTGCTCGTCAAAGTCGTGAAGAGTTAGAGCAAAGAGGCTTGATTTAGGAAAAGAATGTGGTTATTGATGCTAATTTATTAGTTGTCCTCGTTCATGAAGAGTCTCGTAGTCAACGAGTTCGCAATAAATTCAATGAGTGGATTCGTGACGACGTAAAGATTCATGCTCCTAACTTGGTACAGTATGAAGTCGCTAATGCTTTAACTAGACTGGTGAGCGCCAATAGGTTTCCTCAACAGCAGTTAGCTCAAGCTTGGATTCTTTTAAATCGTTTGACTATTACTTATCATGATTTATCAGAAGGGACAAGAATAATCGAAATTGCTTTATCCTTGAAGCGCCAAAGTGCCTATGATGCGTCTTACATTGCTTTAGCAGAAACTCTAGATGCTGCCCTTTGGACGTTGGATACTCCTTTATATCGAAATTCCCTTCAATATGGTTTTCCTGTTCATCTTGTAGAGTAAATATTTTTGTATAGATTTGGTTGTTTTTTTGTAGGGGCGGGTTATACCCAAATCTAGAAAACTAACCGATCGCTCTCCTAAACCTGCCCTCATCCCATCTAATTACTAGGCAAGATATGATATCCTGATTTAATGGAAAAAACGGTTTTCCAATTACCGATTACCAGGGCGAAGTACTATAATTATGGCAACATTTTTAAGAGAGTTAAGTTATCAATATCAGTGGTTATATGATTCTATTTCGCGGGTATCTGCCCTGGCGGTGGGGGGAGAATATCGATTTCGTCGCCTAGCTTTAAAAGATTTGCCGATTAATTCAGATACAGAAATTTTAGATCTCTGTTGTGGGAGCGGTCAAGCGACGCAGGTTTTAGTGACTTATTCGGATAAGGTGACGGGGTTAGATGCGTCTCCCCTTTCCTTGAAAAGAGCGCAACAGAATGTTCCGCAAGCAAAGTTTATGGAAGGGTTTGCGGAAAATATGCCTTTGGAGAATGAGAGTTTCGATCTGGTGCATACGAGCGCTGCATTGCATGAAATGTCGCCAGAGCAACTCGAAGAGATTTTGCGGGAAGCATATCGGGTATTGAAACCGGAGGGAGTTTTGGCGATCGCCGATTTTCATCCTCCCACCAACCCCATCTTCATCCCCGGATTATATCTGTTCCTGTTCCTGTTTGAAACGGAAACCGCTTGGCAGTTATTAAAAACGGACTTAAGACGGACTTTACAGGACATTGGTTTTCAGGTAGAACCCCCTACTCTCTACGGAGGAGGAAGTCTACAAGTGTTGCAAGCTTATAAACCGTAATTGGTAATTGATTTAGGGCAGGTTCATATAAAGTTATGGGTGGGAATTTGGGATATGGGTGAACCTGCCCCTACTTATTACTTAATTTTTCCAGCGATCGCCGAATTAATCTTACCAAACTTTAGGGTGTTATATGGCATTTTTAAATGAAATGTAAATGCTTGCTCCTTATCTCCCTTCTCCTTTCTCCTGTGAAAGAGGGATTTAGAGGTAAGGCATCCTCAGTTCACGAATCAGAAAATCTTGAGACATGAAGTGTTACAATCGATGCAATTCTAACTGCACATGACACCATGGCTCCTGTTCCTGAGTCGATCGTTAAAATTAAGCTAGATCCAGCCTTACCCATCACTTCTTTACTGGAAGGATTGAAACTTTGGCAAGATTTGGGGATTTTAACCGAGGATTCTGTCTATCTTTGCTTAAAAGTCGATACCCATCATCCGAACTTCTTAGAAGGATTAGAAATTGGCTTGCGCTTAGGATTAATCGATGACTTTCGGGTAAAACAGATTGCCCGAAATCACCTCTATTCTTCGATTCCAGAACCGCAAGCGATCGCATCACCGCTTGGAGAGCAAACTCCAATACCATCAGCGCCAGTTTTACCTTCAGCATCCAGTCTAACTAAGCCTCAACCAACGCCTCAACCGAGTTGGATCGGGCAACGATTAGATTCTCTGAAAGCAGAATTAAGTGTGCGGTGGTTATTATTCTTAGGTTTATTTCTAGTCGTTCTCTCTTCTGGTGTATTTGCTGCGAGTCAATGGGAAAATTTTCCCGCGATTGTCCAATATTCGGTGCTGTTAGGATATACCTCTTTATTTTGGTTTATTAGCCGTTTATCAAGTCAGAAAGATAACTTACAGTTAACCTCACAAGCTCTAAAATTAGTCACATTGCTCTTAATTCCGGTCAATTTTTGGGCAATGGATGACTTTGGCTTATGGAGTCATCCTTTTAATGCGTTAGTGAGTGTTGGATCGGCCGTTTATTTAACTATAATTTCTGGCTCTCTATGGCAAAATCAAAATAGGTTTTCTCTCCCTTTTTTGATTTACATTCTCGTCAGCTATCTCCATTGGGGTTGGAGCATCCCTAACTTCCCTATTTTTTCTGTCTATTTGGCGACAATTGGCAGTTTGGGTTTCTATGGAACTCAATTTCAAGATCCCGAACGTTCGTTAAAACAAACACTGCAATTGAGCCGCCTTAGTCTCTATGCCATTGGCATTCTACTCTTTCGTGCTA
>NZ_CEZBFX010000213.1:0-2906 GCF_982964205.1 Roseofilum sp.
TCTACTGTAAAGCCGTCCTAAAAGGACGGGGTTTTAGACCCATTTTTCTGATAAATAAGGCAATAGCTAACAACTCCCAGTTTCGTAGACCTTCAAAGTCGTTAGATCGTGGCCCTTGTAGTTGCCTTCACAAGGTACAATGGAGCAGGTTCACTTTTGGGGAAAATTATCCCCAGCTTTCCAGTGGGCCCTTTAATTGTCCCTTCCTATTGCCCTCCGGATTCTGGAGGGAGTCGTCCACCTTACTTCCTGAAAAGAACCTTGTCCAATAGTCAAGATAAGAGTAACATTAGTAACCTTATTTGTCCTCCAGAGTCGGATATCCAATATCGGAGTACCGGTTTAATTTGGGGACGATATATCCCTCAACCTGATGAGAATGGATTCCAGCTCAAAGGATTAATTGTTACTGAGGATAATCAGTTCTTCCCCGCTTCCATCCGTTGGGGCTATTTTTTTAAGTGGCTGGAAAAAGATGATAATTTGGAGCAGTTCCATTGGTTTCGCTGTTGGACTAAACCCGATCGCGAAGCGGGCTATCATTTTATTCTTCGCAATGCCCTGAATCCCATCCCAGAGAACCTCAGTGGTGATGTCTTTTCAGTACGGGGGCAGATTATTTTTAATTATGGGGGCAAGATTGCGGTTCGCATCAATCCCAATCGCAAAGATCCCAGCTCTAAGTTAGAAAAGCCATTTAAGATCACCTTTCAAGGTATCTTACCGAACGAACCGAAAAACACTTTAGGAGAGTTTTGGGATTTTATGTTGGGGCGTGAGGGTAAGACATTGGTTGTTCTCGAAGCCAGAAAGATCAAAGATCGATTAAAAGATCGAAAACCAAAAGGGAAGGGTAAACCCAATGGGAAGCCTTATCCATCGAAACCAAAGCCAGATTCTAAAGAGTCTGATTCTGAGTCCGTTGCTTCCGAATCGTCTGCGTCTAAGTCGGCTACGGAACAATCCTCAGAATCATGACCGGGAATTTGCTCCCCTGGGAATACCAAGTATTGCGGTTAGTTGAGACTATGGAGTAGGCTGTCGATAGGCTGTCGCTCTAGATCTCGACCGATGAAGACGAGGCGGGTTTGGCGGGGTTCATCGGTATTCCAGGGGCGATCGTAGAAGGTATCAAAGCGGTTTCCAACGCCTTGGAGAACTAAGCGCATGGGTTTATTGGGCACTTGCACAAAGCCTTTAATGCGGTAAATTTCGTGGTTTTGGACAAATTGTTGTAGAGTTTGGGTGAGTTGTTTGGGATCGAAGGCGCGATCGCACACAATCTCAACTGAATTAATACGATCGTCATGCTCATGCTCTTCTTCATGATCGTGGTGACTCGGACGAGAGTCTAGGTTATCTTCAACCGCAGCATTAAACCCTAACAAAACTTCACTATCAATTTGCCCTTGATGACAAGAAACTTGTTTTACAGCCGGCGAAACTTCCTGTTTTAACCAGTTTTGCACTTGCTGCAAACCGGAATCATCCACTAAATCCGTTTTCGTCAATAAAACCAAATCCGCACAAGCCAATTGATCTTCAAATAATTCCTCAATCGGCGTTTCATGATCCAGATTCGGATCGGCCTTTCTCTGTTCTTCCAGTGCGTCTAAATCCCCCACTAAAGTCCCCGTAGCTAAGGCATGACTATCCACCACCGTCACCACCCCATCAACGGTTGCTCCATTGCGAATTTCGGGCCAGCGAAAGGCTTGAATTAGAGGTTTCGGCAGTGCCAGCCCAGAAGTTTCAATCACAATTGAATCGAGATGATCTCGACGCTCTAATAGCTTTTGCATCGTGGGATAAAATTCCTCTTGCACCGTGCAACACAAACAGCCATTAGTCAGTTCCACAATATTATTATTGGGATCTTCCTCTTCATCGCAAACTTGACAGGAGCGCAACAAGTCCCCATCAATGCCAACTTCGCCAAATTCATTCACTAAAACGGCAATTTTGCGCCCTTCCTGATTTTGGAGCAAATTACGAATCAGGGTGGTTTTTCCTGCACCCAGGAATCCAGTAATAATAGTTACGGGAATTTTATGCATGATTCTGTACCTCGCAGAATAGTGATTCAACAGACTCACTTCGGCGGGCATTCTGACTTAGAGATGATGTAGATGTTCTTCATCTCCTCACAGTTGCGGGACAGTGTTGGATTTGCACCAAGCTTTCCCCGTTACCTCTGATGGCTGCTGCCCACCAGAACCGAAGCATTGTTCATTATACCATAGTGTTGACTTTATGTATGATTATAACATAGTGTTGATTATGAGTATCAAGACTATGGTTATTAGTCAAGTTTAGTTATATCATGAAAGTCAAAAATATTGACGTTCCTCTTGAAAAAATTGCTAGCCTGTGCCAGAACTGGCATATTCATAAACTCTCCCTATTTGGATCATTTTTGCGGGATGACTTTACCCCAGAGAGCGATATTGATATCTTAGTGGAATTTGAACCGGGTTTTACTCCTGGATTTTTTAAACTCTACCAAATTGAAGAAGAACTTTCAAATTTATTCGATCATCGTCGAATTGATTTAGTGACTTCCAAGTTTCTGAACCATCAAATCCGCGATCGCATTCTAGCAGAAGCAGAGGTTTGTTATGTCGCAGAAGGATAACTGTGTTTATATTGGGCATATGATAGACACAGCAAATAAGGCTCTTGGTTTTGTCTCAGGTGTGAGTCGAGAAGAGTTTGATAATAATGAGCAGTTGCGTTTAGCTATAACTCATCTGCTACAAGTTATTGGGGAAGCAGCGAGACGAGTTTCCCTTGATTTTAGGGAAGCTTATCCTCAAATTCCTTGGAAAGCTATTGTAGGAATGCGAAGTAAAGCTCAGTACAGGACAAAAGTGGCAAAGGGAGACAGGAAGAGGGTTTGAGGGAAA
>NZ_CEZBFX010000214.1:0-2860 GCF_982964205.1 Roseofilum sp.
CCTCGCGTAAGGAGTGGTGGCTCGGAGCGCACACTCGATTGACTCGATCTGATGCGAGTAACGTTTAATGAGTCGCTCCCTCGTATAGGAGCGCACTCTTAGGAAAGAGTCGCTGTTTATCCCGAATTCAGGTTATATAGATTGCGGATGAGTCAAGGCTTTTTGCAACCCATAGAGAGCGAGCCAACCGAGACCACAACCGATGGCATAGTGGGGAAAGTCCAACCAAACAAATGTTGTTCCTAGAATCAGTTTGCCCAGAAGGGTCGATCGCAGGGCTTGAAGTAGGGGAGGATGCCACAGTTGCAGGATTTCCACAAACGACGTGAATAAAAAAACGGCGATCGCCACTTTCCAAAGCCGTAATTTTGGCCAAGCTAGGGCGACTAAAATCATCCACAGAATCTCATAGAGAATACCACCGGCATAATCATTAACCCACCATTCTCCCCAACCGCGATAAAACTTCGTGCCCATTCCCAACGGAACGATCGCGATTAAACTCCCATAGAGCCAAAACCGATAGGCTTTGATATTCAATTGCATACTGGGACTTGACATGACCTAATTTCCTATTCCCTATTCCCTAGCATGAAGCGCTACAGAGCTTCCAGGAAAAGCAATTACCACACTGAAGCCCTACATACTCTTCAAAAAAGATCTGTAGCGGGTCAATCGAGATGATAGACTATTGTATGGGAAATTTGCGCCTTGTACTTCAGTGTAGACTCAAGACAAGACTCGCAACATCACAATCCTGAGTAAAACCCGATCTTAAACGGTCAGTCGAGGTATGGGTGGTAATAACTCAGACCCAAAACTGTATGCTTGCCATCAGTCTCAGGTCAATGATGCCCACCTAGCACTTTGCGCGTTCACACAGATCCTAGTTAAGGAGAAATGCCTGCCCTTCTCGAACCGTAAAAAGTCAGGCTTCCCGAAGGGCAAGTAATCGCAGGACGTTGAGCGTATAGAAGTCGATTGGTAGTACCTAAACAGCCAAAAAAACAGTAGCCTGAAGTGAAAGCAACAGTGTAAAGGGTCAGTAGTAGAAATACTTTTTGACAGACCCTTTCAGGTATAGCCTGAAAAATCTGCGTGTATTCAGACCGCAAAGTGTCAATTGTGAACCATTATTTTCAGTAGATCTTATGACTGCAACAGCCGAAAAGCTCAATTACGACATCAAAGACATTTCCTTAGCCCCTTTAGGCAAACAGCGCATTGAATGGGCTGGACGGGAAATGCCAGTTCTCAAGCAAATTCGGGAACGCTTTGCCAAAGAAAAACCCTTAGACGGAATTCGGCTAGTTGCCTGCTGTCACGTTACCACTGAAACTGCAAATTTGGCGATCGCCCTTCAAGCAGCCGGCGCAGACGCAATTCTAATTGCCAGTAACCCCCTCTCTACCCAAGATGATGTTGCCGCTTGCTTAGTCAAAGACTATGGCATTCGGGTTTATGCCCTTAAAGGGGAAGACACCCCAACCTACAAACGCCACGTACAAGTGGCCCTAGACCACCATCCCCAAATTATCATCGATGATGGTAGTGATGTAGTCGCTGAACTGGTTAAAGAACGTCAAGAACAAGTTCCTGAAATTATTGGTACAACCGAAGAAACCACCACCGGTATCGTGCGCTTGAAAGCCATGTTCAAAGATGGGGTATTAACCTTCCCCGCGATGAACGTGAATGATGCAGACACCAAGCACTTCTTTGATAACCGCTACGGAACCGGTCAATCTACCCTTGATGGTATCATCCGCGCCACCAACGTCCTGTTAGCCGGTAAAAATGTGGTTGTCGTTGGTTATGGTTGGTGTGGTAAAGGTGCAGCTCTGCGGGCCAAGGGTCTCGGTGCTAATGTAATCGTTACCGAAGTAGACTCTGTACGTGCCATTGAAGCCACCATGGATGGTTTTCGGGTAATGCCCATGGCAGAAGCCGCTCCCCAAGCCGATCTGTTTATTACCGTAACCGGGAATAAACACGTGATCCGCAAAGAGCATTTTGAAGCCATGAAAGACGGAGCCATGGTATGTAACTCCGGTCACTTCGATATTGAAATTGACCTCGCTACCCTGGGTGAAATGGCGACTGAAGTTAAGGATGTGCGCCCCTTCACTCAACAATATATTCTGCCCAGCGGCAAATCTGTAGTTGTTCTTGGCGAAGGTCGCTTAATTAACCTGGCGGCTGCGGAAGGACACCCCAGCGCGGTAATGGATATGAGTTTCGCTAACCAAGCCATGGCTTGTGAATATCTGGTGAAAAACCACGGTAAACTCGAAGCCGGTATGCATTCCATTCCTCAAGAAATTGACCATGAAATTGCTCGCCTGAAGTTGGAAGCGATGGGTATTAACATTGATACTCTGACTGAAGAGCAAGTGGAATACATGAATAGCTGGACGGTTGGAACCTAAGATTGTTAGGTTAGGGTAGCGTTACTCAATCATCCCTTAGAAAGAGCTAAGATATTTGATTCTTGGCTCCAAAATGGATAGACGCGGGGACAGGAAGATGGAGGTTTTTAATCTTATATGAAAACCCCCTATCCCCCCATCCCCCCATCCTCCTAACCTTTTCCCCCTTTATGGCTCAACTTTCGGTAGAATTCAAACGTTATTTTTGGCAAGAAAACCGCTCTTCTGAGGTGACTTTAGCAGAAATGCTGGAACTAGCAGGAGAGCGGGTTTTTGGTTTTTTGTTTGTGTTGTTGTCGTTGCCATCTGCCTTACCTATCCCTGCACCAGGGTATTCAATTCCGTTTGGAATTGTCATGTTTTTACTCGCCATGCAGCTTATTTGGGGCGCGAAGCAGCCTTGGTTTCCGAAACGAGTTTTGAATGGAAAA
>NZ_CEZBFX010000215.1:0-2853 GCF_982964205.1 Roseofilum sp.
GAGAAATTATTTTTGGGCAACGAGGTAAGCGTACTTATTGGGAAGTGACAACAGAGCCTGAGACCTTACCCGACAATTCCACGAGCTTTGTTATGAGTAACATTCCCCACTTAAAATACTCAAACGTGGGAAATATTTATGGAGAAAGAACTTGGGTTGAATATGGCTTTCGACCGTGTAAATATGAATTAGGGTGGGGCGATTTTCGCTTGACTCATTATCCTCTATTTACATTGAGTATTCTTACCGGTTTCATAGCCTTTTTGGTCTGTAGTTGGGCTATGATATGGCAATACTAGCTAAAATTCTTGCCTAGCAAGGAATTTGCCAACCCTTAGTAAGGGTGAGGTCACGAGTTCAATCCTCGTCACGGGCTTACTTTTTATTGCTTAATCCACCAGTTAGCAGGCACAAATGTTGCTGGTTCAACCCTGATTTTTGCTTTGATGGGGATGTTTAGATCTCCATTAAATCTCCAGGGTTAATCCCATGCTCTTGTTAGAATTCTAAGGGAGATCCAGACCCTCCCTTAGAGCTGTTACGGGTCAAACTCATCAATATTGACCAATAAATACCAGTTACGCCCTATTCTCGGTTACTACTCCATCGCCTGTTTTAAAGTCTGGCAAAACTGGCCTATCGAGTCTATTCCCTCAGATGCTAATCGGCGAACGATCGCACTCCCAACAATCACTGCATCTGCGCCCCAATCAACTACTTGACGAGCCTGTTCAGGCTGGGAGATCCCAAATCCCACACCAATGGGTTTATCCGTAACTTGGCGAATCTGTTGGATCAAACTGGGTACTCTGGTGGCTACTTCACGGCGAACTCCAGTGACTCCGGTTACGCTGACTAAGTAGATAAATCCTTGGGACTTTTGGGAGATCGCCTGAATTCGCTCTGCGGAACTGGTGGGTGCAACTAATAACACAACTTCAATTCCCCGTTCAGCCGCCGGTTCTAAGATACATTCTGCCTCTTCTAGAGGCAAATCGGGAACGACTAAACCAGCCGCTCCTGCTTGCTTAATCTCATCCAAAAAGCGGTCAATTCCCCGATGCAGAATCGGATTATAGTAGGTAAACAAAATCACTGGAGCCTTCAACTGGGGGCTAACTTGGCCGAGCAGTTCCAATACGGATTCTAGACGGGTTCCTTGTTGTAGAGCGCGGGTAGCCGCCGCTTGAATCACAGGGCCATCTGCTAAGGGATCGGAATAGGGAACCCCCAGTTCAATAATATCTGCACCTTGGCGATCCAGCACTTGCAGAGCCTGAGCTGTGGTTTCTAAATCTGGGTCGCCTGCGGTAATAAATGGAATTAAGGCTGGAGTGCTTTGCGATCGCAGTTGCTGAAAACACTCGGTAATCGCATGGGTCATAACAATAATATCAATTAATCAGGGGAGATAGAGGGATCGGATTCTGAGGCTACCTCAGCTTCTAGTTTGGCTCTCTCCTCTGGCGTTAGAGATTCCCATCGTTTTTGCAGCATAGCCTCTTCATAGTCGCGCCGTTGCTGATTGTAGGTCATGTTTTGGGTTCCCACCCGAAATAGATAGGTAGATACCCAAACTAATACCCCACCCATAAGAATAACTTGACTCCAACGGCCAGCATCTAGGCTATCTAACCCCAAAAGTTGAAATAGCCCATACACTAAACCACCGGTGGCAAAAATTGCCCCACTAATGACAATTACATCAATTCGTCGCACGTTCTGCTTACCTTTTGTCCAGGGGATTTACGAAATTTGCTGGGGTTTGGGTCTCAGATTAATCAAAGGAGCCAACAATAGAATACCTGGGAAACACCAAAAGACCATGAAGTACATCAATAACCGTTCGATGGAACTGGCACCATACCAACGGCGATCGAGGTAGAAATAGATCAGAGCTGGTAAGACTAGGAGATAGGTTCCCCCCAAAATTCCGTAGACCAGTAAGGTGATAATGTCCATCTAGCTATATTTAAAGCGAATGATCCAGAGCAATCATACCACTTTTAGACCAGTTAAGCTGGCAATCTCAATCCTGGGCTGTTCCAGATGATTTCATTGAGGGACTTGTCAAAACTTAGGATTTGTGTTTTAATCATTTGTTGTGTGAAATACAAAACTTCACTACCTTACACTTTACTCAAGTGCGGGGGCGTGGCGGAATGGTAGACGCTACGGACTTAGAAAATTGAGCCTTAGCAGAGAAATTTGCTAAGTGTAAGCTCTCAAACTCAGGGAAACCTAAATCTGGCAACAGGCATGGCAATCCTGAGCCAAGCCTAAGATAAAGACTAAGGGAATTACACTTTAATCAATTATCTTAGGAAGGTGCAGAGGCCCGACGGGAGCTACCCTAACGTATTCAGTCGAGGGTAAAGGGAGGGTCCAATTCTCAAAACCGGTGAGCTAGATCTCAAGGAAACAGCGAAAGCTGTGGGAGAATGAAAATCCGTTGACCTTAAAAGTCGTGAGGGTTCAAGTCCCTCCGCCCCCATCAAACATATCTCTTATCCGTTGGTACTTGAAGCCTCACGACTTTCAATTTCAACGGGTTTGCACCTGGTTTGCACCTAAACCACCATAACACCTCCAAAAATAAGGTGCAAGAAATAGGTCAAGCAGAATAGAGAAAACTTATAGATAAAAGCATTGCCATAGAATTTCACCCATAAACCAATCACATGACCACCACATAAGCATTGTCTATAGATTTCATAGAGAAATTCAAGGGGTTCCCTGAGAGAAACTGGCAACCCCTCCCAAAACCCCTAAAAATCTCTCTCACTTTCAGGCGCAACTGCTATCACCAGGTGAATCACCTGGTGTTCAGAGATGAGAGAGGACTGCTCCTGC
>NZ_CEZBFX010000216.1:0-2787 GCF_982964205.1 Roseofilum sp.
AAAGCAAGAAAAGCCGTCCTAAAAGGACGGGGTTTTCAACCCATTTTTCTGATAAGCAATTAGCAATTGGTTCATCTACCACTGGCAAGAATCTTGAGCGATCGCAAACTAACAGAAACTCAGAAATTTTGTTTTTTCCGAAATCCTTGCTCAGTGGGGATTTCAGATTATCCTCTGGCGAAATTGGCAGAAGAGGAGTATGGTGCAATACCATGGGCTAACAGCACTTGGCGTAAATTTGCCCCCGACTCACAGGTAATCTCTTGGCCAGCCACTTTAATCTTCACCATAATTTACATTTTCCTCCTGAACTCTTTCTCTACAATTAAGGACGAAATCGATCGCCTGACGCAAGCGGGTTTAATTGCATGACTACCTTATCCAACCTTCAACCCATCTGGATCTACGACACGACACTCCGAGATGGCGCTCAACGAGAAGGACTTTCTCTGTCCCTAGACGATAAACTACGAATCGTCCGCCGTCTCGATCAACTAGGGGTTCCCTTTATTGAAGGGGGTTGGCCCGGTGCCAACCCCAAAGATGTACAATTTTTCTGGCATCTGAAAGAACAACCCCTCACGCAAGCAGCCTTAGTTGCCTTCTGTTCTACCCGTCGTCCTCATACCCAAGCGGCTGACGATCCCATGATCCAAGCCATTCTCAGTGCTGGAACCCAATGGATCTGCTTTTTTGGTAAATCTTGGGATCTGCATGTCACGGAAGGATTACATACGACCTTAGAAGAAAATTTAGCCATGATTGCAGATACGGCCGAATATTT
The DNA here is from genome assembly GCF_982964205.1 of Roseofilum sp. NCBI lineage: Bacteria > Bacillati > Cyanobacteriota > Cyanophyceae > Desertifilales > Desertifilaceae > Roseofilum > Roseofilum sp. The sequence goes on from NZ_CEZBFX010000216.1 coordinate 785, forward strand.
CTGCACTCAAGGTCGTCGCATCATGTACGATGCGGAACATTGGTTTGATGGCTACAAGCAAAATCCTGAATATGCTCTCTCTACCCTAGACCAAGCGGTACAAGCCGGCGCAGAATGGGTGGTACTGTGCGATACGAATGGCGGAACCCTACCCTATGAAATCACTGCTATTGTGCGAGATGTAAAAGCCCATTTTCAGCAGCACAGTTATACGGTGAAACTAGGGATTCACCCCCATAATGACTCGGATACGGCAGTTGCTAATGCGATCGCCGCTGTGCAAGAGGGAGCGCACATGGTACAAGGAACCATCAATGGCTATGGCGAACGCTGCGGCAATGCCAACCTCTGCTCTGTCATCCCCAATTTGCAACTCAAACTCGGTTATTCCTGTTTAGCCGAAGACCAATTAGCCAACCTGACCGAAACCAGCAGATTTGTCAGTGAAGTCGTCAATTTAGCCCCCAATCATCATGCCCCCTTTGTCGGACGTTCTGCCTTTGCCCATAAAGGCGGCATTCATGTTTCTGCGGTCGCGCGAAATCCCCTCACCTACGAACATTTACAACCGGAAAAAATCGGCAATCAACGGCGGATTGTGGTCTCCGATCAAGCCGGATTAAGTAACATTTTAGCGAAAGCCCGCTCTTTTGGCATCGAGTTAGATAAACACAATCCTGCTTGTCGGCAAATTTTAGAACGGCTGAAGGATCTGGAAAATCAAGGCTATCAATTTGAAGGGGCAGAAGCCAGCTTTGAACTCTTAATGCGATCGGCTTTAGGACAAGCTCAATCCTGGTTTGAAATCAAAGGATTTAATGTCCATTGTGACATGGGATCGCCCACCGTAGATCCGACCATGACCAGTAATGGTTTAGCCACCATAAAAGTGAGAGTAAATGAGCGCAATTTTCTTGAAGTTGCCGAAGGAAATGGCCCCGTTGCAGCACTCGATGCAGCACTCAGAAAAGCCTTGGTGAAATTTTACCCAGAAATTGGGGGTTTCTATTTAACCGACTATAAAGTCCGAATTCTCGATGGAACAGCCGGAACTTCAGCTAAAACCAGGGTATTAGTGGAATCGAGTGATGGCTTAAATCGATGGACAACCGTAGGCGTATCCACAAATATTTTAGATGCGTCCTATCAAGCCGTTGTTGAAGGTCTAGAATATGGCTTACTCTTAGTTCATCAAGCCCAGGAAAAAGACTATCCTCAATCTATTGATATGGCTTCTTTAGGCTAGGGCTTGCTGAAAACGGGATCTATGGAGGTTAGGGAACTGGGAAGACACTCGAGTAAGGTGCGTTAGTGCAGCGTAACGCACCACTGATATAAATTAGGAGGAAAGGCTGCTTAAATATAACCCTTTTCTATCACTCTGGGAAAAGTAAAATCCAAACCCAATCCTAAAACTTAGTCAGGGTATTATGTTGAGCGAGAGTCCTGCGGACAGGCTTCGCCAACGCAAGCTAACCGAAACTCAGAAATTTTGTGTTTTTCCGAAAGCCTTTGCCAGTAAGGGGTTCAGATTATTCTCTGGCGAACGTGAAAGAAGAGGAATAACCATTGCTGCTAGTTCTGTATCGGTTTCTCCTTCCTTTCCTGTTTCATAGATCCACTGTAAATTTAAGTATTTTTGTAACAGATCCTTTCTTTCGGAGAAAGAGGATTTTTTTCTGGGCTATCCTCGAGTAAATCTTGACTGATTACCGTCAAAATAACTTGATCTTCTTCAGTAAATTTAATTGCATTTCCTAACCAATTCAAGAGAACTTGACGCAACCGTTTTTCCTCGGCTAAAATAGTATTAGTGAAATGTTCTCCAGCCTGGAAACTCAAGCTGACTCCTTTTGTTTGCGCTCGGACTCGTCCAATTTCTGACACTCCCGACAAAAAAGAAGGAAAATAGAAGCTTTTCAAATAAAGTAGCCAAAATAATTTGGTTATACAGCGCTTCGCGCTGCTATGAGGTACATTGTTGATCATAGATGTGAGTTGTC
>NZ_CEZBFX010000217.1:0-2770 GCF_982964205.1 Roseofilum sp.
GATTGACTCGATCTGATGCCAGTAACGTTCAATGAGTCGCTCCCTCGTATAGGAGCGCACTCTTAGGAAAGAGTCGCTGTTTATCCCGAATTCAGGTTAATCAATGTTGTCAAGAGGGGGCGAGGCGACCTCTTGCCTCACCATGGTATAATGTCATTATGCATAGCTTTAAGCTTCGCTTAAAGCAGAGGAGAAAAAAGACTCATACAGCTCCGCCCATGGACAACTCGCCAAGATACTACACCAACAGTCGGAATCCCAATTTTTACCCTAAGTGGATAGCGGGCGATCGTACAGCGCTCCGACTTCCCAAGGCTTACCACTCGATCGCCTGGGATATCTGTCAGGCGATCGACCAAGAAGTAATTAAAGAAGAATCAGTGCGTGAGTGGCTTCATACCCAAATTAAGCTTCACAACCAAACAGAGGAAGATTCTGCAACCACTTAAGTAGTTGCGCAGGCAACTTTTTATCCGCTCTCCCGTTTTTTGTCCCATTTCCAGGCTAATTTAGAGGAATCAAACCTTTATTCGAGGAGCCACAAATGGCACAAGCACAAAATCTCTACAATGCAGTTCAAGAAGTTGCCGTGGGTGTTTCTGCGGGCACTCTTGTCCTTTCCAATGGAGCTACCATCGCAGCCCAACACGATGCCGACGGGACTGCACTTACCTTCCAGGGCACCATCCCGGTGTCAGAAACATTTGACGCAACTGCGGGAACCACCGTATATGCGCCTGATGATACCTGCATCTCTGCTGCGTAGGAGGTGATGCCGTATGGTCCGCTAGAGAAATCCTTTATGGGGCGTGGTTCAAGACGACCGACTTAGGGCAAACAGATCCCACGGCCAAGCCTATTGGTGGACTGTTTGAGTTCAAAATCGAACAAAACATCGCTGATTATTTTGGCATGAGAGTCTATGAAGCCGGGTCAATCACGATTGCTCCTGGGGAAAAACTAAACGCTTCGATGCTTTCGGAGGTGAGAGCGCACAGCGCCTGGAAAACCTATCAGCTAGATCCCACTGTCGCCCCCTCTGGAGCTAAAAAGTAAATCAGGAAACACAAGCGATTGAAGACTGGGCCGAAACAAAGAGTGAAGAAATCCCGTAAGGTTATTCTCACTCTTGCGGAGCTATATGACACCGAGCGGTGGAATAGAACAACGCAGCAAAATGAGTCAGCGAAAGCCTATCCGACAAAAACGTTTAACTTTCCTGCTTTTTTCGATAATTCTATGGTGATGCAGTTTCTTGGGTGCATTATTAAGAAAAAATTCCCACTCAAAGTCCATTTGGGGAACGGAGATCCCATTAGTTGGATTCCCGCCGATCCAGGAAAACTTGATGGTTTTGAATCAGGGGCGTGGCCAATCACCCAAACAGACTTTGCCAAAGGAATGATTGAATCAAGTCTATCCGCAGCAGTTCCGCTCCGAGAGCGACGAAATGTCCGAGATATCATGGAGCGATCCTGGTCAAGGCTTTAACCACAACCCTACAATGGGGGGCTATATGCTCCCATTTTTATCATCTTGCTATCGACTATTACCTTTATTAAGCTACCTCCATGGGGAGGAGAAGTGGTTACACCGATCTCGCCCAATCTCCTCCCCGATACCATTGTGGTCAGCTTCCTTTTCTCTATACCCAATGAGTGGAAAACAGTGAAGTCATTGTTGTGGATAAAACGTGACGTGCAAACTCCAGAGGGGGGATGGATCTATAATTCGGCGATCGGTATCCGGCCCCATGAAGATCAAAAGCTTATCGAGTGGTCAGCTCTTCCCAGTAAGCCGATCTCAACAGCGATCGCCGGGCAAATAAAATGCTACAAGGGATGGAGGTATCCCAATAGCAAGATCGAAGAGCCAACCTATAGCGTTTTAATCAAAAAGTTAGCATGACTTTTAGCGGTGGAGTTCCCACAACAACCGGGCCAGCAAGTGCAGGAGGAAGGCTCGGTAGTCAATAGACAAAATCCCTACTGGGGAAGCTGGTCAAGCAAGCGAAGAATTATGCCAAAGAACAAATAGGGTCTGGAGATTAGGCAGATCTGTCGCTAGAGATTATATCCAGAAAGGAATCGGGGGCTTAATCAAAGGTCTCATTGGTCGAGTTTTTGACCATTTTGGGGTTGCCAATGTTGTCCAGTCCCTGCTCTCAGGAATAAATTTCATCTGGAATTTCGACTGGAATACTTCTGATACTATTTCTATATGAAGTTGCCCTTAATAGGGCATCGACCAAGTAGTCCCATCCAGTTATCGAGGCGATCATTACCTTATCGAAGGAATCAAGGACTTGTGAAAGCCTTTGCTGTAGGCTTTTCAGATCTTTACAGTTCTGCCATCTTAGCTTGGCTTTTAATTCTTCCCATAATCGCTCAATCGGGTTGACTTCCGGGCTATAAGCCGGTTGAAAAATGGGAATGATATTTTCTGGGAAATCTATATTTTTATGACAACCTGCATTATCTAGTTGCCGAAAATTCAGAGTTTCTGGAAATTCTTTTGATAACTGATTCACAAATAATTGAAAACACTGACCATCTAGATGAGAAAACTCATAAAAATAGCTTTCTCCACTGGTGATATCTACCGCACCATACAGATAAAAGTTGTCCCGTGTCCACTGTACACTTCCCTCGGGTTTCACTCCTTTTAGCGTAATCTTCTTTCCCCCAATTGTCTTGAGTCCTAAACGAGTCTCATCCAGAAGTGTTGAATGTTGACATAAAACTTTACATTCAACTGAAGAAAAGTCCCT
>NZ_CEZBFX010000218.1:0-2596 GCF_982964205.1 Roseofilum sp.
CCGGCGATCGCCATTCCAGTGGCTCTGATTGGAGCATCTGCGGGGTTGATGGTGGCAGGTTTTGAAATTAATACCATGACCTTGTTTGCCTTTACCCTGGCTTCCGGTCTGGTAGTGGATGATGCGATCGTGATTGTGGAGGCAGTTTCAACCAAAATTGAGGAAGGAATGCGCCCTCGGCAAGCGGCATTGGATGCCATGGAAGAGTTGACAGGTGCAACAATTGCTACCTCTGCTGTGTTGATGGCGGTGTTTATTCCCGTCTCCTTCTTCCCTGGAACCACCGGGATTATCTTTAAGCAATTTGCCTTAACCATTGCCTTTGCGATCGCCTGTTCCACCTTTAACGCTCTTACGTTCTCTCCTACCATGTCGGCGTTGCTCTTGCGTCCCCGACAAGACAATCACGGCCCCTTAGCATGGCTATTTGAGAAATTTAACCAAGGGTTTGGCTGGGTAGAGCGTCGATATGGGGGATTGATTCAATTTCTGACCCGGATTAACCTCTTAGTGATGGCGGTGTTTATCGCGGGTTTGGTCGCCACAGTATTCATGTACAATTCAGTGCCCAGTGGATTCGTACCCCAAGAAGACCAAGGCTATTTTATCGTGATTTATCAAGCACCTGATGGGGTATCGCTGAACTACACCGCAGAAGTTAGCCGAAAAGTAGAAGAAAAAATTCGTACCCTGCCAGAAGTGGAATATACCTTTGGGGCCGCCGGCTTTAGTTTCGACGGACAAAACCCCAGTCAAGGAGTCTTTTTTGTCATGATGAAACCCTGGGATGAGCGACCGAGTCCAGAGCAGTCTGTATATGGAGTCCTCGGCCGCTTGAACCGATCGCTAGCAACTGTCCCTCAAGTCTTTGCCATTGCCGTGAATGCCCCCCCTGTCCAAGGGATGGGGAGTACTGGAGGGTTTGAGTTCCAATTGCAAGACCGAACCGGAAATGCCTCCATTCAAGATTTACTCGATAATGCCTATCGTCTGATTGGGGCAGTAAACTCCGAGCAGTATCCAGCCGTGGCTGGAGCCTATACCCTGTTTACCGCCAATAAAGCCCAGAAACAAATAGAAGTATTGCGCGATCGCGCCAATGCCTTGAATGTAGATGTCACTGAAATCTTCCGTACCCTGCAAATTTATCTGGGATCGAGCTATGTGAATGACTTTGTCCTCGGTCAACGGCAATATCGCGTTTATGCCCAAGCGGATGCCCCCTATCGCTCCGATCCAGAAGATATCAATCAGTTTTATGTACGCTCTAGGGACGGTCAAATGGTGCCCTTGGGCAGTTTGATTAAGCTGACAGAGTTTACCGGGCCGGAGATTATCCAACATTTTAATATCTTCCGCTCGATTAAAATTCAAGGGGGGCCAGCTCCAGGCTACAGTTCCGGACAGGCGATCGCCGCCATGGAAAAAGCAGCAGCAGAAGTCCTAGACCCTGGTTTTGGCTACTCCTGGCAAGGAACTGCCCTAGAAGAAAAAGCCTCTGGAGGCAGCGCACCAATTATCTTTGGTCTCGGCTTTATGATGGTATTCCTGGTCTTAGCAGCTCAGTATGAGAGCTACATTGACCCCACCATTATCATGTTGTCCGTACCTCTGTCTGTCCTCGGTGCGCTCTCTGCTGTCTGGTTCCGCGCCAATATCGTTCAAGCGGGGGGAATTTGGCCGGTGGTCACCAATGATGTGTACTGCCAAGTTGCCCTCGTGATGCTCATCGGGTTAGCTTCCAAAAACTCAATTCTGATTGTTGAGTTTGCCAACCAACTCCATGAAAAGGGTCTAGATTTTACCAGAGCAGCCACGCAAGCAGCCGAACAGCGATTCCGACCCATTCAAATGACTGCCTTTTCCACCCTAGTTGGGTTCTGGCCCCTGGTCACAGCATCCGGAGCAGGATCGAGCAGTCGTTGGTCTTTGGGAACTGCCATCTTTGGGGGAATGCTGTTGGGAACTATCCTCAGTTTGGTGATTACACCGAACCTCTATATTGCGGTGAAAAACTTGGAAGCATTCCTCCTCAAAGGAGAAAGACCCCAAAAACCGACAAGATCTAGTGGTGGTTCAGGTGGTTTATCAGCTCTGGGGAATTTATCAGGTCTATTGAAGAAACCCTTGGCTAAGAATGGCCACAGCAATGGCACTGATGAGGATCAGCCAGATATGCCAACTGAATCAGAGACTAAACCGGAAGAGTCGGAAACTGGTAAATGGTCGTAATCTTAATTAACGATCGGTCTGGTTCAGGGCCAGCCATGGCAGTAAGGTGCGCTATTCAACGCACCTATCCCATTTACTAGGGCGTGTCATCAATCAAATTTTTTGACAAAAGTAGATTGATAGGGTAAAGGGTATTGATCAAGTAATAACATATATGTGGGTAGCAGATGAAACGCTATGGCTGGCGAGACGAACAGTGGAAAAGGATTGAACCCCTCTTACCCGGTAAAAAGGGAGACCCAGGTGCTACAGCCAAAGACAATCGATTATTTGTTGAAGCTGTGTTATACCCCTCTTCTATCACTCTAGAATCCATAGCATCCAATATAAAAATGACTGTGGCGTTTGACTTTACGTGAGCTTT
>NZ_CEZBFX010000219.1:0-2556 GCF_982964205.1 Roseofilum sp.
GTTTCCGACCTTGCTGTCTCTGATGCTGACGAACGTCGCGCTAAAAATAAGAACTGGCGTTATTTTCTGTCGGGTCATGCCAGCCCATGGAGTGTCGATGGATATATATCTTCTTTGGCTACCCTAGTTGGGTCTCCAGCTTGGATATATATCTATTTTATCACACTTTATGATTCTCTCTTTATCCATAGACAATGCTTATGTGATGGTCATGTGATTGGTTTATTGATGAAATTCTATGGCAATAGACTTCTTAATAAGTATCGATTATATAGCTAACCTATTTACTCTGCACTGTTTTGGAGTGGTGTAGGATGATTTTAGGCAGATTTTAGGCAGAGCAAGGGATTCTGGTTCTGGGTGTTGGGAATGAAAAACCTGTAGTGCCCATACTTGAAATGGACGAGCACGGAGGGATTTGAACCCCCGACACCCAGAACCGGAATCTGGTGCTCTATCCACTGAGCTACGTGCCCTTAACCTAAAAAATCATAGCATAGATTTTCAAAAATTGAAACTTCTTCCTGGGGGGTGTGCTAAGTATCCCATTCAGGTCTGCAAGAATTTTAAGGTTGAATTTCTAATTGTCAATAAATCCCTGCTGTATCCTTAGACGTGGCTCATCAATCATGGAACACTTGTCTTATGGCTCCTCTCGCCCTTCTTAGCACATCGGATAAAACGGGACTGGTGGATCTGGCCCGGAGTTTAGTGGAAGAATTTGGATTTGATTTAGTGAGTAGTGGAGGTACGGCGCAAACTCTACAAGAATCTGGATTAACGGTAACGAAGGTTTCTGACTATACGGGATCGCCAGAAATTCTAGGCGGCCGGGTGAAGACGCTCCATCCTCGCATTCATGGGGGAATTCTAGCGAGGCGCAATCTGGAGGAGGATCTTCAGGATTTAACGGATAATAACATTCGCCCGATTGATTTGGTGGTAGTGAATTTATACCCGTTTGAACAGACGATCGCCAAGCCGGATGTGACGTTAGAAGAGGCGATCGAAAATATCGACATTGGTGGCCCCACCTTGCTGCGAGCGTCAGCTAAAAATTATGCCCATTTAACCGTCCTCTGCGATCCGACTGATTATAATGCTTATTTAACGGAACTTCGTCAGCAGGGAGGGACAGCCTCAGCAGAATTTCGGAAAGAACGGGCGATAAAAGCCTTTGCCCATACTGCGGCTTATGACCGAGCAATTACTGCTTATTTAACCCATCAGAAAGAGGAACTGTTGCCCCCCGAATTCACCCTATCGGGACAGAAGCGGCAAACCCTGCGCTATGGCGAAAATCCGCACCAGAGCGCTGCTTGGTATCAGACGGGAACCGAGAAAGAGGGATGGTCAGGGGCCACCCAATTACAAGGAAAGGAACTCAGTTATAACAATTTGGTGGACTTGGAGGCAGCACGGCAAATTATTACCGAGTTTACCGATAAGCCAGCCGTAGCTATTTTGAAGCATACTAATCCCTGTGGTCTGGCGGTAGCGGATACCCTGGTGGAAGCCTATCAGAAGGCGTTAGAAGCTGATTCGACTTCGGCATTTGGCGGTATTGTAGCTCTCAATCAACCCATTGATAGGCCAACAGCAGAGGAGTTAACCCATATTTTCCTTGAATGCGTGGTTGCTCCCGGCTGCGATCCGGAGGCTCAAGACATTTTACACAAGAAATCGAAGTTGCGGGTTTTGGTCTTGCCGGATCTGATGCAAGGGCCGCAGGTGATGATCAAGGGTATTGCGGGTGGGTTTTTATTGCAACAGAGCGATCTCACCATTAGCACCCCGGATCAGTGGGAAGTGGTGACGGAAAAACAACCGACTCCAGAGCAATTAGAAGAGCTATTCTTTGCTTGGAAGGTGGTGAAGCATGTGAAATCGAATGCGATCGTGGTGACCAAAAAACAAACCACCTGTGGCATAGGAGCGGGTCAAATGAACCGCGTCGGAGCTGCGAAAATTGCCCTAGAACAGGCAGGGGAAAAAGCCCGTGGAGCCATACTTAGTAGTGATGCTTTCTTCCCCTTTGATGACTCAGTACGGACGGCTGCGGCGGCTGGGATTGAGGCGATTATTCAGCCTGGGGGTAGCGTGCGCGATAAGGACTCGATCGCCGCAGCCAATGAGTTAGGTGTAGTTATGGTGTTTACGCGAATGCGCCATTTTCTACATTAAGAGATAGGGGGCGATCGCGCCAGCAATAGCCTATACCAGATGCTCAGGTAAGTAGCGCGGTTCAACGAGGTAAGATTAGGGGTCGAGATGGACGTTACCATCCATCCCTCCCATTCAGAACCGTGCATGAGACTTTCACCTCACACGGCTCCTAGCAAAATCAGTCCTTGTCATGGATACGGTTGAGACTTCCATCGCTGGCCGTCATTTTATCGTGACAATGCTTATGTAATAATTGAAGGTTCTTTAGTTCATCCTTTCCGCCAAGAGACTTCGGGATTATGTGGTCTACTTCAATTAGGTCTGTATCTGAAAAATCTCAAGGGGTGACAAGGCAGCTCAAAGGTCGCTATAGCGACCTTTTTCGGTGGT
>NZ_CEZBFX010000220.1:0-2485 GCF_982964205.1 Roseofilum sp.
TTATCACATTAGCGAAACCCTATACGAAGGAGAGCGAACCCTAGTGTATCGGGGAGTTCGCTCTTCTGACTCTCTAGAAGTTGTAATCAAAGTTCTGCGTAATGAATACCCCAGTTTCAGCGAATTGTTACAGTTCCGGAATCAGTATACCATTGCTAAAAACCTAAAGACTGGCGTTGTCCAACCTTTAAGTCTAGAGCGTTATGGCAATGGTTATATCTTAATTATGGAAGACTTGGGGGCTATCTCTCTGAACCAAGTTTTAGCAAAAGATCGGTTCCTAGATCTAGAAACGGGTTTACAGATCGCCATTCAACTAGCGGAGATTCTACAAGAACTAGATCGCCAAAGAGTCATCCACAAAGACATTAAACCAGCCAATATCCTAATTCAGCCACAAACCAAAGAGATTAAACTGATAGATTTTAGTATTGCCTCCTTACTACCTCGCGAAGCGCAAGAAATCAAAAACTGCAACGTCCTAGAAGGAACCCTAGCCTACATTTCCCCCGAACAAACGGGGCGGATGAATAGAGGAATAGACTACCGCAGCGACTTCTATTCTCTGGGCGTGACCTTATACCAACTGCTAACCGGAGTATTACCCTTCCTGAGCGACGACCCCATGGAATTAGTTCATTGTCATATTTCGCAACAGCCGGTGCCGCCAGCAAAAGTAAAAAAGAAAGACTCAAACCGAGACATCCCAGCAGTAGTTTCAGAGCTAGTCATGAAACTAATGTCAAAAAATGCAGAAGAGCGATATCAGAGTGCATTAGGATTAAAGTATGACCTAGAAAAATGTTTAAACCAATGGCAAGAAAAAGGGAAAATAGAAGCCTTTGAATTAGGAAGCCGGGATATTGCCGCTCGCTTCCTGATTCCCGAAAAACTCTACGGACGGGAAAAGGAAGTACAAGCATTACTTGAGGCCTTTGACCGGGTGGCTGGGTCTTCCAGCACTGCCAACTCCTCACTACTGACTCCCCAGGGTGAAGCCCTGCCGACTTCCCGCTGTGAAATGATGCTAGTAGCCGGATTTTCAGGGATTGGTAAAACAGCAGTGGTCAACGAAGTCCACAAGCCCATTGTTCGCCAGCAGGGCTATTTTATCAAAGGAAAATTCGACCAGTTTCAACGCAATATTCCGTTTTCTGCCTTCGTCCAAGCATTCCGAGATTTGATGGGACAGCTTTTAGCAGAGAGCGATGAACAACTGCAACGATGGAAAGACAAAATTCTGGCTGCCTTAGGCGAACAAGCCCAAGTCATTATTGATGTGATCCCAGAATTAGAGCAAATTATCGACTCGCAACCAAGTGTAGAGGAATTATCCGGCAGTGCAGCCCAAAATCGTTTTAACCGACTATTCGAGCAGTTTATCCAAGTATTTGCCACCGCTGAACATCCCCTGACGATCTTTATTGATGACCTGCAATGGGTTGATGCTGGCTCTTTGAAGTTAATTCAACTACTGATGGCTGATAGACAACGGGGGTATCTGTTGTTGTTGGGAGCCTATCGCGATAATGAAGTGTCCCCCACCCATCCCCTGATGTTGGCAATCTCCGAGCTGGAAAAATCCGGTGCCCAGTTGCAAACGCTCACCCTCGAACCCTTAAGCCAAAAAGATCTCGGTCGCCTCACAGCAGACACTCTCAGTTGCGCTCAAGCAGTGGCTTTGCCCTTAACGGAATTGGTGTATGGAAAAACCAAGGGCAATCCATTCTTTTCGACCCAGTTTCTGAAAGGATTACATGAGGATGGCTGGATTGTGTTCAATCGGGATGTGGGCTACTGGGAATGTGACTTGACCAAAGTGCGAGAATTAGCCCTGTCCAATGATGTGGTAGAGTTTATGGCAGCCAGATTGGACAAGTTGCCCCCTCAAACGTGCGAGGTGTTAAAACTAGCAGCGTGTATCAGCAACCGGTTTGAGTTGGACATTCTAGCAGCAGCAGGGGATCTGAGTTGGGAAGAGGCAGCAGGGGCGCTATGGCCGGCACTGCAAGAAGGGTTCATCTTGCCCATCAACAATACTTATAAGTTCTTCCAAGAGACGATAGGGGAAGCCAAAACTGTCCTCACTGATGTGAGAGTGAACTATCAATTCCTGCACGATAGGGTTCAACAAGCGGCTTATTCGTTAATTCCACAAGGGCAAAAGCAAGTGACCCATTATCGGATAGGTAATCGCCTGTTGGCCTATTTAGAGCCGGCAGAACGGGAAGAGAAGATTTTCGATATTGTCAATCAAATCAATATTGGACGTGAGGAGATTGTGGAGGGGGAGGAAAAACAACAACTTCTCGAACTCAATTGGCGTGCGGCTCAGAAGGCGAAAATAGCGACGGCTTATGAGGCGGCGAAAATGTATTTCCAGATAGCGATAGAACTGCTGCCACAGGAGGCTTGGGAAATTCTTTATGAGCGAACCTTTGCACTCTATTTTGGTCTGGCTGAAGTCCAACTTATGAGTGTTGAT
>NZ_CEZBFX010000221.1:0-2485 GCF_982964205.1 Roseofilum sp.
TTAGTGACTGAAGCGAATTTCTCAGAAAGAAAAGGAGGAGTGGTTTTAGTCAGTGAAGGACAAGAGAAAATCTCTAAGCTTCAAGTAATTTGGGTCGATCAAGGATATGCCGGGAAAAAATTTACCCAAATGATCGCTCTGGTCAGTCAAGCTAGAGTAGAAGTGATCGAGAAGAAAAAGAAGCAGTTTGAAGTGTTGCCACGGCGTTGGGTTGTAGAACGAACATTTGCTTGGCTGGTGCAAAATCGACGTTTAATTGTAGACCAGGAGCAATTACCAGAAATAAGTGAGGCGATGATCTATGATCGTGTAATTGGGGTCAAAAGGCTTTTGGGACTTCAACAAGGCAAACACCAAATGAAGAAGTTTACGCATAACGGCCGCGCTCACCGGCATTTTCACCTTCCCTCGACTCAATCACGTCTGGCTGAAAGCCTTGAGAAGGGGATTATGGCCCATAGCCACTATCGCTGGCATATATAAAGCTTTTCTCAAACGTCGATTACCGGTATGAGAAAGGCGGGGTTTACGTTGAACGGAAGTGCCAGAAGTCCATTGACTAGGAGTTAACCCAGCATAAGCGGCTAACTGACGAGCTCTATGATAGTTCTCAATCTGACCAATTTCCGCCAGAAGAACCGAGGCACTCAGTTCACCAATACCGGGAATAGAGGTTAATAGCTCCTGTTGTTTTCCCAGGTGGGGATGGCGCTGAAAATGGTCTCGAATCAGTTGTTTAACTTGTTTTTGCTGCTGGTGTAGACCCTCTAGATGAGATAAGATTAACTCAGTTATCACACCTGTAGAGGTTTCCAGGCGGTTGCGCTCTTGTTGTTCCATCTGTTGCAGCGCTTCTAAGCGTCGCATCAACTCTTGAAGCTCCTTAATCTCTGCTGGCAGGGGAGTCCAAGGAGATGGGTTAATGGCTTGGCAAAAGCGAGCAATTAAGCCAGCATCCACGGAGTCAGTTTTAGTGCGTAAGAGTTCACTTTTGGCAAATCCCTTAATCCGAGCCGGATTGACTATACTGACGGTGAACTGTTGTCTTGTCTATTCTTTATTTCCCTCCTTATCTACATCGATGGAGCTGGCTGTTTAATGATCTCTGACTTGGCCGGATTTCCTCCCCTTGACATCCAAGACAGTATCTACGGAGGATGGGAATTGCAATGCTAATGACATTCTAAACCCTATTGCCTATTGCCTTCCCATTCCTGGTACTCTAGATCAAGTGAGTCTATCTGCAAAAAGAAATTATTATTAATGACCTCCTCTGCTACAACCTCTCCCCAAACTGTACGCCTGGGTTCCCGTAAAAGCCAACTTGCTCTGGTTCAAAGCGAATGGGTACAAGCTCAACTCCAGGTCCATCACCCCGATACTCGATTTGAGATTGAAACCATGAGTACCCAAGGAGATAAAATCCTGGATGTTCCCCTGGCGAAAATTGGCGATAAGGGGTTGTTTACTAAGGAACTGGAAGTGGGAATGCTCGCTAGAACAACGGATATGGCTGTGCATTCCCTGAAAGATTTACCGACCAATTTACCGGAAGGTTTGATGCTCGGTTGCGTGACACAGAGGGAAAACCCGGCTGATGCATTAGTGGTGAATGCTAAGTATGGGGATAAGAAATTGGAAACTCTCCCCGATGGTGCGGTAGTGGGTACGTCTTCTTTGCGGCGTTTGGCCCAACTGCGCCATTATTTCCCACAACTGGCGTTTAAGGATGTGCGGGGAAATTTGAATACTCGTCTGAAAAAGTTGGATGATGGGGAATATGATGCCCTGATTCTAGCAGCAGCGGGCTTAAAGCGCTTGGACATGAGCGATCGCATTCAACAGGAAATTCCGTCTGATATTTCTCTCCATGCTGTCGGACAAGGAGCATTGGGTATCGAATGCCGTCAGATTAATGACCAGGAAACCGAAGAAAATCTTAAGAAAGATCGGGCAGTGTTGGAGATTATTCAGGTGATTCAACATCAACCTACACTCTATCGCTGTTTGGCTGAACGGGCTTTTCTGCGAACCTTAGAAGGGGGATGCCAAGTTCCCATTGGCGTGAATACGTCTATTGAAGGCGATCGCCTCACCTTAGTTGGTATGGTAGCTAGTTTAGATGGCCAGCGCCTCATTCGCGACCAAGTTACCGGCAGTTGCCAAGAAGCGGAACACCTGGGGATTAATCTTGCCGAAGAACTACGAGGACGCGGTGCAGGGGAGATCCTAGCGGAAATTCTCGCCCAAATTGACCGTAGTTAACGACCCCCTGTAGGGTTTCGTTCCTCAACCCAACCTCTACACTCTGCTCCCCTTCTCCTGCGGGAGAAGGGGCTGGAGGATGAGGGACAATCATGAATAACTCATTTAAAAACACGAGGAAAAGCGACTCGTGCAACTTTAGTCGCCTAAATTTGTTATACTTAAAAAGTGAGTAAGGGCAAACGCCTACGTGAAGAATCATCCTAGTTACGGTGAAATT
>NZ_CEZBFX010000222.1:0-2444 GCF_982964205.1 Roseofilum sp.
TTGGTTTATAGATGAAATCCTATGGCAATGCTTTTGTCTATAATTTTTCTCTATTCTGCTTGACCTATTTACCCCGTACCTCAGCATGGGGTGCTATGGTGATTTTGTGTTGAATGTGTGTAGCGCCTACTTTGCAAGTAGGATGTCAGTGGTGGAAAGTCTGCTATGCTTTGGTTTGTTGTTAATGGACGTAACGGGACTCGAACCTGTGACCTCCACGATGTCAACGTGACTCTAGCCACCAAATCAAGCCTAAAGTTACTTGGGGAGAGGCTAATACGTCCCGCTTTTCTGTTTAGCTAGGGACGTACTGGTGAACAGACAGCCACCAGTTAGTTTCATTTATATACCGTCTATAGCGTCCTTCCCAAACTTTATCGAATTCAATTGAATGCATAGTGGCTTTAGCCATTAATCCATCAGGGATAGTGGGATATTGAATTAAATGGCGATTTCCGTTGGTCGGAGTCATTCTTATTGCATCTCCCCAAATCCATTCCCCCTCAGATTTCCACCCTCGACAAGTCCACAGTACTGAAGTTGTCCCCTCCGTAACGTCAAGACCTCCGAAGGACTTGAATTGGATAGAAACGTACCGGTCTGAGGGGGTATTGGGGGGTAAAGCAATATGTTGGGCTGGATTTCTCAAATTCGCATTTATGGGAAAATGAACAAATCCTAAAAATTGGTAAGCCATGCCCAAAAAAAACCGAATTAAATGTTCATTACAACATCAGCATACAAGTGGTCTTCTTGTACGTTTGGTAAGTGAGTTGATCGGTCAAATTCGGTATTAATTACCCACGCGCCAGCCTCATTGACCAAGTTTGTCCCAGGATCAGTGAAGACTCCTGCCTCATATTTTTTCCACAAATACCGTTTTCCCGCAATTCGCAGTTGCAGTGGGTGTTTTGCTTTAATCATTGTCCCCATTAATTGCAAACACATTGTGGTATTGAAAAAACGTGGCACAGTGCAACTCGCGGTCTTGCTTACGTAGTATGCTTTACCCCCTACTCTGACAGTGCGAGTTTCTTGTGATGGTACAATAATCCGCTTCCCGGCTGGTTGGCGCTTCAGTACCAAATTCCTACCGCCAACATATCCCTCAACTTGCTTTGGTGTACCCTGTTCGGTGAATTCTTGGTTGGCGCGCTGATGACTTGTGTACGCGTTCGTTTGTCTGTTTGTGTTTCTCGCTTCAGTTTGTCCCGAAATGGCAACGGTTGGCACGTTAAAATACGCTGCGAAATACTTTTCTACAAACATCTGGACTACGCCACCATAAGGTTTGCGTGTCCCCGTTCTACCGGGATCTTTGTGATGGAAGTAAACCACCAATACCCGTACACGCTCCGGGCTGGATTCACTGATTCTGGTGACTTTACCTCCTGCTACTGCTGGCAAGGTTTTTTCCTCCTAAATAACTAGAGAATGTAGGCAACTTAATCAGGGAAAAAGATTAAGGTTTGGCTTCAAGGCTATCTGCGATGTCGGTCTCGAGCTTAGAGCTTGTATTGTTCCAAGAGCTGCCAGAGATAGGTAGCTGAACGTTAGCGATAAAGAGGTCAGTATCATAGTTAACATCCCAATCCATAGCCACCTTCCCTTCAAAGTCAGCCTTGACCTGATTGCCTTCTATGACATCGATAATTGCTTTAGCTAAATCAGAAGCGATACTCATAAAAGTTTCTCCAATGTTCCACAATCCGATACTAGCCACAAAACCAGTGCTTGGGAAAGGGGTTCAGACACTAAGTGACAGTTCAAAGACCTATAATGTTTAGAAAAGTCACCGAGAGATTCTTCGAGAAAAAACATGGCAATTGTTCAGATATTAGAGCAATTCGATTTTACTAATTACCCTTCTGATGGATGGTGGATACTTTTGGAGCCAGCAACGGAAGATCTAAAGTTGAAGTTGCTAAACCTTAAGTGCAATCCTGGCTACGTTCATGGCGGTGCTGGATTGGGACGATGGGCGCGACCAGAGGAGGAAAGCAATGAGTCGCCGGATAACTATGCCGAAAAGGTCTACGAGGCTGAATGGGCCGCGCCACATTGGAGGCTCGATCTTTATCAATTTGGGAAGGGGAAAGAAGTATTAATTAATTCTCTGCCAATTGTTAATAGAGGCTTTCCTTACGACCGCGATTTGATTTTTAATACGTCAACAGCAGCAGGCGTTCTTGAACTTGAGCAAGGCTTTGGACTGAAATGTAAGTTTGTTGATAATGGGTATGGATTGCCTGAGCAAATTAATGGTCAGTTCATAGCGATCTTTGGAATCGGGCAAATTGGAACAGATCAATTCACAACGCCCCGTATCAACATTGACGCAACAACATCAGTGACTAACACCGCCGACGGGAAGACAATTAAAGAGGGCATTTTACCAACTGGGGATTGGCAACTATCGGCAAAGGAACAATCCCCTTACCGAG
>NZ_CEZBFX010000223.1:0-2387 GCF_982964205.1 Roseofilum sp.
GGTCATACCAGCGACAACCGGGAACGTTAGAGAAGTGTTGCCAGCCATCAGAGTCAATGCTACTCGGAAGTATGGGATTTTGTTGAGTGCGACCTGGTGTATCTTCGATGTTACCGCCGTCCTCGTTGCCAAGGATAACGCCTCCACCACCGCTACCGCCGATAATACCGCCACCACCGCTACCGCCGATGATAATCCCTCCACCTCCACTACCACCGAGTGGAATACTGCCGTTGTTATTGCCTTCACTACCCGTTCCTATTGGGGAGTCTTCAGTATTGAATACATTGACGTAAAGTTCGTAGTTACCTTCATCTTCTCCGCGACGACCGCCATCAGCCGCCTTAACAGATAAATTGATCCTACCGTTACTCGATACAGTACCTAAGACTGAGGAGGCAAAACCATCACCAAGGTGACTGCTGTTATCGTCAGCTCCGAGGAAATAGCCCTCATCGTCGTATCCGCTCAGGTAGGTATTGGGGTTGCATTGGTTGGAGGGAATATCATTGTTAATCCAGGCGTAAAATGTGGCTCCAGGAGTGAGGCCGTCTAGGTTAAAGTTGTCTCTTTCTGTACCTGATGATAGGCTGTCTGAGAATTTTTTAGCCACTACACATTCACTACTATCGCTAGCGACTTGGCCATCACTGTTGTTAGTAGCCAAATTATGTTCGCTTCCAGGGGGGCAAGCCGGAACAGAATTTGGCCTTTTTAGTATTTGGTTTCTCCATCCCCACTTGATGCCGTTGTGAATTCTTATGGTCTTTGTTGTGCTTCCTCTCGGTGTAATATCTTCAGTCAGGAAAAGAAAAGCATTCCAGGTATGATCGTTTAAAGGATCAAATCTGTAGGGTGTGTCTTGAAAGTATATGTAAGGAGTCCCATTGTCCAACTGATCATAGTTTGTTGGGTAGTAGGGGGTACTTGCACCAGTACTAATATCAAGAGCATCTTGAATGGTTCCATGTGGATAGTCAAATGGATAGTCAAACACTTCGTCGGTTGCTTTATGGTTATTTTTAATTCTTTGAACCCAGTGGAGTCGTTTATCAAATTTATTTGGTATTGAGTCAGTATCTCCACCTGGATGATACTCTACCTCAAAGAAAGCTCCTACTCCTCCTATGAAGGATTCGTCTTCAAGCATTTCTATCCCACAATGAGTTTGAGGGCCGCAAGCGTAATAAGATTGTATATCAAAACTACCTTGTAAGTCGTTTTCTGCGGGAACGAAAGTCCATTTTCCCCCTTGATGTCTAGAAAAATCGTTGAGCAGTTTTAGCAGTTCATTTGTTCCTCCTCTGTCTAGTGCTGTTGGAACTGGCAACCATGTCACTCCCTCGTAATCTCCTAACTGGTAAGGAACATAATAATTAGACGAATCCGGGGGTGGATACTTGATTTTAAAAGCTATCGCAGATTCACAAGTAAGGACAACGAATAAGGTCGTTGTCAAGAAGTTTGAAAAATACGCTCGTAATTTCATTTTTTGTGCCTCATTGTAAATAAATATTTGCTTTTTTCACTCCTTATCCTTAATCCGGAGAATATTCTAAGTAGAACTCTTCGTAAGGTGAAGATGCTATACCTGTCCAAAGCTCTTCTAAGAAGGGCCAAGGCTGACGGCTGATTTTTGGAGTTGGAGATATTTTTCTATAAGTAAAACGTACCCAATATTTAATTGGTCTCAGACCTCTATAACTCCAAGATAAATTGTAGCGGTTTACACCACCAAATCCTAGCTTGTTGCCCACACAGAAAAACTTGGCTTTTGTCAAGAAAGTTAAAGTCGCCCCTGGTTTAGCTAACAGAAAATCTGACTCTAATGGGAGATTTGCATGATTTATGCCAGCACCATATTCGACTGCTTCTCCCTCTGGTCCTACGATTTCTGGAATTAAGCTAAAGAAGATAAAGCGATAGGGAGTTGAGGTTTGGTTCGTTACTTTAATGCCAAAGTCAGCCCAGGTTTTGATATTATCCTGGTTGGGGATAATCAAGACTCGTTCTGGTACGAGGGTTTCAAACCTGATACCACCAGTAATGGTGTAATTACTCTCCACAGATTCCATAGGTTTAAGAATTGATCGATGGATATTTTCTTTTTTTCACTCCTTTGTCCGAAAGTTTTTCAATTAGGTCTTTTTTCAGCACAGTTAATACTCGCTTGGGTACAAGGGTTTCAAAGCGAATCCCATCAACTTCGATAAAACTGCTTTCATTCATGTTGGCTAGATACTACCTGTATCAGGGAATCAAAGTCACAGTAATTTTACTGGATTTGTCACTATATTGGTAATAACTTTAACTCTCACGACTTCCGATTCCTCAAACCGAATTGGATTCTGGTACCTTCTGCTTTTTCGTCTCTTCTTCAGTCACTA
>NZ_CEZBFX010000224.1:0-2333 GCF_982964205.1 Roseofilum sp.
TTGTGACTCTTATCAAGAGATGTTTGGTGAGGTGAGAAGTTATGAATATTTTAAAGACTTACATTGTAGTCTTTAGAGACTTCAACTTGTATTTATCATCCAGAAACGTTCTGTAAAATTGCCTCCATTTCTTCTAACTCGATTGCGCCAGAAAAACTCTCTCCCTTGCCCTGGGGTTCTCCTGGAGCGAACATCACGAAAAATGGGGTTCCAGAAAGTCCTAATCGATCGCCGAGTTGCCGGTCTTGTTCAATGGCTGAGGGTGCGATCGCCAGATCGTGTTGAAATTGTTCTAAATCCAACTCCAAATCTTGGGCTAATTGCTCATAAAAGCGATCGCTTAACCGATCCTGTTGGGCAAATAGAGCATCGTGATACGCCCAAAATTTCCCTTGTTGATTTGCAGCCCAAGCAGCTTGAGCGGCTTTTGCGGCTTGGGGATGGAGTTCGGTGAGGGGAAAGTGTTTATACACCAGTTTCACCGCGTCTTCGTGCTTGTCCATGAATTCTGTTACAGTATCATGGGCGCGGGCGCAAAAGGGACATTGAAAATCCGAAAATTCTATGAATAAGACTTGAGGATTTTCTGCACCCGTGGTGGGAGAGTTGCCGATAATGGTTTCTGGTTGGCGGTTGAGGGTGTCGAGAAAAGCGAGACGGTTTTGTTGTAAGGACTGTTGTTGCTGTTGTTGATAGGTTTGTACGGATTCAATAATCACTTCGGGATGATTGCGGATAATCTCTAGCACTTGTTGTTCGAGCTTAGAGTTAGCCGCTTGTGCAGGGAGGGTTGCACCGCAGAGGGTGAGTAAGGAGAGGAGCAGAGCGATAATACGACCCATCGGTGGTGCGATCGCACTTTTGAAGAGGCGATCGCCGATTTTGCAACAATTAACCATGATTTCCGTTTGTTCGATGGAAGGTAGAGCAGTCATCCGATCTTTTGCCTAATTTGAGTGGTCTGGGGAAAACTGTAATGATTTTTAATATAGAGCTTGACGCTGGTCATGGGTAATCGGTGATTGGTAATGGCTGATTGGCTATACCTGAGAGCATAGTGCTATACGCTCTCAGGTTTTGCGAGGGCTGTTATTTGGTCATTTTTGTCTATTGAACCTATTTTTATAAAAACTAGACATAAAAGTTAGCTAAAATCTGATTCTAGAGTTTGATCCAGAATTGAAAGCAATAGAAGGGAAATAAGGTTAGATCAAACTTAAAAACAAGTGATTAAACCTTAATTCATTGCGATCGCCGCTTGGATTTCCCCGAAACTTCGTTAATAATGCGATCGAGACAGAGCTATAAAGCTTTAGGAGAGAGCACGTAATGAAACTATCAGTCTACGGAAAAGGCGGTATCGGCAAATCCACGACAAGCTGCAACATCTCCGTTGCACTCGCAAAACGAGGTAAAAAAGTCCTACAAATTGGCTGCGACCCCAAACATGACAGCACCTTCACCCTCACCGGATTTCTGATTCCCACCATCATTGATACGTTGCAAGCCAAAGATTACCACTACGAAGATGTTTGGCCCGAAGATGTAATCTTTAAAGGCTATGGTGGCGTAGACTGCGTAGAAGCGGGCGGCCCTCCTGCTGGAGCCGGATGTGGCGGTTATGTCGTAGGTGAAACCGTAAAACTACTGAAAGAACTCAACGCCTTTGACGAATACGATATCATTCTCTTCGACGTACTCGGCGATGTTGTCTGCGGTGGATTTGCTGCGCCCCTGAACTACTCCGACTACTGCATGATTGTCACAGATAACGGCTTTGATGCCCTCTTTGCCGCCAACCGTATCGCCGCCTCCGTTCGCGAAAAAGCCCGAACCCACCCCCTACGGTTAGCCGGTCTCATCGGTAACCGTACCTCGAAGCGCGACCTGATTGACAAATATGTAGAATCCGTTCCCATGCCCGTGTTAGAGATTCTGCCCTTAATCGAAGATATCCGTATCTCCCGCGTTAAAGGCAAAACCATCTTTGAAATGGCCGAAACCGACCCCACGTTAGAACCCGTTGCCAACTATTATCTCAACATTGCCGATCAAATTCTGGCACGTCCCGAAGGAGTCGTTCCCAAAGATGCCGCAGACCGCGACTTGTTCTCGCTACTCTCTGACTTCTATCTCAATCCTCCTAAAGAAGCAGTGAAGACGGAAGAGGAAGAATTGGAGCTGATGATGGTTTAGGAGGGAATAGGGAATAGGGAAGAGGAAGAACTGGAGCTGATGATGGTTTAGGAGGGAATAGGGAATAGGGAAGAGGAAGAACTGGAGCTGATGATGGTTTAGGAGGGAATAGGGAATAGGGAAGAGGAAGAACTGGA
>NZ_CEZBFX010000225.1:0-2147 GCF_982964205.1 Roseofilum sp.
TACCACCGAAAAAGGTCGCTATAGCGACCTTTGAGCTGCCTTGTCACCCCTTGAGCCCTTGCCCATGCCAAAAGTGAAGAACAATCACGCTACTTATCGATCACATCCCATGATTTAAGAAATCCCTTAACAACGATTCAAGTATCAGCAGAGATGCTCAAAGACTATGGCGATAAATTATCTGAAGAAAAAAAACAGAAGCATTTAGATTGGATTAAGTCTTCAGTCAAGAACATGAATAGCTTGCTCGAAGATATCCTGACCCTGCATCAAGTGGAGGCAGGGAAAATAACCTTTGAACCCCAACTGGTCAATGTGGTGGAATTGACTGAATCCATTGTCCAGAATTTTGAGGCGATCGCCACCGAGAAGCATCAAATCATCGTGCGAGCGTCACCACCGGAAATTATTGCCTCCTGCGATATTAAATTGCTCTACCATATTTTAGGGAACTTACTCTCCAACGCCATTAAATACTCACCAGATGGGGGACCCATTATCCTCGACATCTCGCTGACAGCCACGGATGTTCTCTTTGTTATTGAAGACCAAGGGATTGGATTTCCACCAGACTATCAACCCAAACTCTTTACCCAATTTGAACGAGCTTCTAATGTTGGCTCGATTAAAGGAACCGGTTTAGGACTCTCCATTGTTAAATATGCTGTAGAGTGCCATGGGGGAACCATTAGTCTCTCCTCTAAAGAAGGAATCGGGACAAAGGCAATAATTTCTCTCCCCTGTCTTCCCCCAGTGCTTGTACACTAGATCGAGCTATCTGATTATTGTTCTGCATCCATGAAACTGGTCTGTACGCAAAGTGACCTTAGCACTAACCTCTCCCTCGTGAGTCGAGCTATTCCGTCGCGTCCCTCTCAACCCATTCTCAGTAATGTTCGGTTTATTGCCGATCGGCAAAATCAAGAAGTGAGCCTCACGGCTTTCGACCTCAGTCTGGGAATTCAAGCTCGTTTTCCGGCCACAGTAGAAGAAGATGGAGATCTAGCCCTTCCTGCTAAACTCCTCAATGACATGATCTCTCGACTCCCTTCAGGCGATCTAACCCTAGAGACTGAATCTGATGATGGCGAAACCCTTGACCCGAATGTAACCATTACCTGCTCCTGCGGACGCTATCAACTCCGAGGACTTGACCCCGAAAACTATCCAGCCTTACCCATCATTGACACTGGCGAAACCCTTACCCTTCCCTCCGCAGCTATTCTAGAAGGATTGCGTGGCTGTTTGTTTGCAACCAGCTTAGACGAAACCAAACAAGTCTTAACCGGAGTTCATTTAACCGTTAAAGAAGATAGCGTAGAATTTGCCGCCACAGATGGTCATCGTCTAGCCGTTGTCACCACTAGTACAGACAAAGATGAAGAAGAAAAGGTGACTCCCATTCAGTCCAATATTCCCTTTGAAGTCACCGTTCCCGGTCGCGCTCTGCGGGAAATTGAACGCATGATTGGTTCATACAAAGAAGACATCAGCGTAGATTTAACCGTAGATGAGGGCCAAGTCGTATTTCAACTTCCCTCTTGTCGTCTCAACTGTCGCACCCTAGACGGCCAATATCCAGCCTATGAACAACTCATTCCCCAAGTCTTTGAACGGCAAATCGATCTCGATCGCCGCCAACTGTTAAGCTCAGTCGAACGGATCGCCATTCTCGCCGATCAGAAAAATAATGTGATCCTGTTTAGCCTCAAAGGTGAGACTCAAGAAGTCATTCTGTCTGTCGAAGCAACAGATGTAGGTTCAGCAACTGAGTCCATTTCCGCAACCATTTCCGGAGAAGATTTGCAAATTGCCTTTAATGTGAAATACTTGGTCGATGCGCTCAAGGCTATTCCTTCCCAAGAGTTGAAAATTCAGGTCAATACAGCCGATAAACCGGTAATTTTGTCTCCCCTTGGTACGATCCAAATGACTTGTTTATTAATGCCGGTTCAAATTCGCAGTTAAGAGGGGATGCCTGGCAACTTTTCTATGGTAGGAGCTGACAGGCTTTTCTGGTATAGACCACTTTACTCTTTTAAACTGAGTTCGGGATAAGGGGAGAAGGAACAATGATGATGGGTTGGGCTTGAGTGCGAGATCTCTTTGGGGGACTAGTCCCCCAAACCCCCTACTGGGGAACGAGA
>NZ_CEZBFX010000226.1:0-1980 GCF_982964205.1 Roseofilum sp.
ATATTCTTTTTTCAGAAAATCATGCAATACTATAGTTTTCTTTAAACTTGAAGAGAGGAAATCATCATAATCGTCCAAGATATCTTTGAATTTCTTATGAACTTTACTCATTCTCTTTTTAACTGTTTTCAGAGTAATGTTTAGCTCATCAGCAACTATCTCTTCGGCTAAACATTGATCTTCACTTGGAAGTCGTGCCAGTAAAGTCTTTTCTGGATCGGGGGCTAACCCGCGCTCGCCAGAGATTTCTTTGATAAATTCTTGCCAAGTGATTGTCATACGGCTTGCCCCCGCAATATGTTAAGAAAAAGTCAACTTTTCATCCTATGATTAAAACTCCCTATCCCCCGAACCCTGTGGTGCAGAGGCTGTTGGTGACAAGTTGGTTACCGAGGGGACTCAGGTGGATGTGGTCTCGATAAAGGCTGTCTAGGTTCTCTTGGGCGTTAAAAATGGGTAAAAAGTCAATATAGGGGATTTGTCGCTCTTCGGTGAGGGCTGAAAGGCGGTTTCTGGCTTTCCATTCATAGTCTCTAGGACCGGGTTCTCCGAGTTCGCGCTTGAGGGGAGTCATGGCTAAGAGGACTCGGGCCTGATTTTCTTGGGCACAGGTGTGAATTTCGCGAATAGCTTGTAAATTAAAGCCCACCCGATCGCCTTTTTCGGCTCGAACTGCTGCCATTTCTGGGGGAGACTCATAGGGCAAAACGAAGCGGGTAAAGGCTTCAACGATACCGAGGGGAGGATAATGACTCGGATAAAAGCGATCGCGCCCTACGGGGATGGAAGTCGGTGCAGTGCCAAATAGATCGTCAGTATTAATTAACAGAATAATCGCTTCTGCCCCAAATGTTCCATACTGCCGTAAATAGGCAATCTCATTACGCGGACACCAGGAATTGGCAGAAATATTCAGCACTTCCACAGGTTTACCGCTCTCTTCCTTGAGTTTATTACCGATCGACGTCGAGAGGATTTGCTCCTGATCTGTCCACCATCCACCATTGGCGATGGAATCTCCCAGCAGTAAGATCCGTTGAGTACCCGGTTCTGGTTGCTCGCTAATCTCAGGACTGCGCATCGAATATTGATTAATAGTAATCCGATTTCCAAATCGGCGCGTAGTTTGGGAAGGAGCGAGTAAATAGCCAATCTCTGGATCGACTTTGTAAATTAAGGGTTTCCCCAAACCGAAGAGAGCGCGTAGGGCAACTTCTAAGAAAGTAAAAAGGCCTAGAGCGATCGCGCCAATCAATAATAGAATTTTAATCTGGCCCATGAATTCGGAGTCTCTGCCTGATTTGACTTTTTCTATCCTACTCGATCGCCCTATTGGGTGATGGACACTCAAGCTAGGAACCGTTACCCTAGGGCTGGGTCAGTTTGTTAAACCGTTTACCCTTGTTCTGATGGAGGCTAATCGTCATGTCTGACTTAAATCGTGGGATCATGAAATTCAAAGGAGCTGATAGCCCTGCGGCGATCGCCCTCTCGTCTATTGTTGTGTTAGGTGGGATTGCCCTTTTAATTTGGTGGGGACTACAATCAGCCTATGCTTTGGGCTAATTGAACTGTGCACCCTAGACGTTATATCTGAGTATCTCTGAACCCGCCGCGATCGTTCTCAACAAGGACTAGAGGCGGGTTTTAATTTATCCTATAGGGCTTCTTCTATAGGGAATATCGCTTATTTTGATCGTGTTGAATACTACATTAACCAAACAGAAAAAATCCTCGGTATTTTAGTTACAGCGCTTCGCGCTGCTATGAGGTACATTGTTGATCATAGATTCGAGTTGTCATTGCGACCGCAGGGAAGCAATCGCCAAGATTTGGGGATTTTGCGATTGCTTCATTCCACTTCGTTCCATTCGCAATGACTTATCTCAATGATACTGTACTCCGTTACAGCGCAAAGCGCTGTAACCTGAATTCGGGATAAACAGCGACTCTTTCCTAAGAGTTCCCTCCTATACGAGG
>NZ_CEZBFX010000227.1:0-1928 GCF_982964205.1 Roseofilum sp.
TGAGTCAGCATAAGTATCAGTATGCTCATGCTAATCCCGTGGTTAATACTGATCCGACTGGGTATTTAACGAATCTTCAAGAATTTGCTGCCGTTGTTGGAATTTCAGCTATCCTTTCAGGACTAAGTTGGACTACAAGTACTGCAATTGGAAGTCTAGCTTATGGGGGTAGTGTATCTAATGCGGCTGCTATATACGACCAATTTTTAGCAGGTTTTGCTGATATTATCACTTTTACTGGTAGTACGAAACTTCGGGAAAAATTACACGGGGAGGCTGCAACCAGGAATCATAGAGGATTATTTTTTAGTTTGGGTCGGTTTACAGGGGGGATTACAGGATTTAGTGCTGGTTTAGGTGCACCAACAGTATTTGGAGGGACAACATGGGGACAGAAAGCACTTTTAGGTTATAATTTATTTGGGTCAGGATTAGCTTCTTACTTGAGTACGAAGAAATTCCAAGAAGGTACGGGAACAGTTTGGGATTTATTCGCCTATTTACCTTTGTTTACTTATGTAAGTGGATTGGGTTTAGACTGGATTGCAACCCGAGGTATTATTGGTGCTGACCTGGCTGGAAGTCGTGATTTAGCAAGGCAAATCCCAGAAGCAGGACTTAGACAGGAGGAATTTATAGCTTATCGACAACAGATACAAAATGCAGAACCTTGGATAATCGAAAAAGCAAGGTGGTGGGCTGATTTAAGGGATTATATGATTCTCTATCGTGCTCAAGGAAGTTTAGGAAAGAAAATTTTGAGTCCTATTGCACGTGAAGAAGGTCTTGAAGCATCCCGTGCACTTGTAAGAAGAATGCAAGCTGAAGGATTGACAAATGCACAGATTGCTGATTTTACAGCGCAGTGGCATGATGGGCCGATTCCTGGTTTTGTTGGTCTACCTGAAGGGTTTCAACATTTAGACGGTCAACGCTTAGGAGCTGCTGGTATTCCCACTTCTGCTATTCCAGGAGTTGCAACTGCATTCGCTAAATCTGATGATGGGGTTACAATGGTTCTTCGACTACCTCGGGAAGTTCCAATTCGCGTACAAGAGCCTTGGCCGAATTTGAGATTTGAAGAAGAATATATTGTTCTTCACCAAATTCCCAATAGTAATGTTGTTCAAGTCATTCCAGCAAAAGAACTTGCTCCTATTCGAGAAATAGAGGGGCAGATTCAGATTGGATATCAGTAATCATGAAGTAAAACATTATGTCAACAGCTAATAATTATCGTCAATCTATTCGCTCTTTGGAGGGCATCAAAAGCCGACAGCTTGATTCCGAAAAAGCTTTCTATGAGTTTTTAGAGCAAATATATAATGAATTCAAGCAGAAATACAATGAATTAGGGCAAGAGCAAGATAGTCTTGGTATTTTTATTTGTAGCATTGGACTTTTTGCATTTGGTCGATTGGATGTAGTAGAGGATATCTTAGATCATGTTCCACATAAAAAATATCCAGCGAATCACTTGGCTGGTGTTATACCAAATCTATTACCATTGCCTCAAAATTTGAGTTGGCGTGAGAATCCAGAGTCTCTTCAAGCATGGATACGGGAAAACTTTACTCATCTAAAATGGGATGAAATATCCGAAATTTATGTTCTACAGGAGTAGAAGTGAAATTCGAGCGCGATAGGAAATACCACTCACTTTGACTACGACTATCGGGGAAATGTCACTAAGGTTATTGATGCTGAGGGGAATGTCACCGAGTACGAATACGACAGTTATGGAAACCGCAGCGTAGAGCGACGCAAGGATGTGACGCAACCGGATGGTAGCCAGAAAGATATTATCCCTCTTCTGTCACTTTCGGAAAAAGGGGAGTGAAACCCTTATTCTTTCGTTGGCGATCGCGAGCTATCACTCTGGGAAGAGTATAATAAAGAAAAAAGGCTGAAAGCCCGATCGGAACTAT
>NZ_CEZBFX010000228.1:0-1715 GCF_982964205.1 Roseofilum sp.
CGATGGCATCAAACCATCCTCTTTCCCTGGGCGCGCGTCCGACTGCTATTGTCATAAAGTGATGTTCTCCAAAATTTTCATAATCATTGCGATCGCGTCCTAGCTGACGTTTGAGCAAACTGCTCTAAGCAGAAAATGACTTTTTTGTCCCGTCTAGTTTACGATTCTTTATATAATTATAAGGGAAACGATCGATTTTTCAATCTTGACCTCGACCTCACCAACGGTAAAGATGGGAAAAATTGGAGAATCTGAGATACTTAAAGTTAGACTAAGTCAAATTCTTGCTTCACAAAACTGTCCTATGTATGTGATTGATGTTGTTTTAAGGAATAATCCCATTCCTCTATCTGTCGAGCGCAAATCAGAAGAAGACGCTCAAGGACTCTATGCCCAGATTCTAGAAGCCATGCGCTCTTCCGAATCTGAAGTGATTGAACTGAAGTGCGATCGCCAAACCGAAAAAACAGTCGCCCTTCTCAGCAGCGAAATCACCGCTGTCCAAAAAGCAGAGAAAACGGGAACCACAGCCGCTTCGGGTAGACCGCCTGGATTCTTCGCCGTTACTCAATAATGACTGGAGCTATCCCTAATCCTCCTGGAATTGACGTTCAGAATCTCTCCTTTGATTGGCCCTCCGGCCAATCCGTCCTCAAAGCCTGTTCCTTAGAAGTTCCTCAAGGAGAATTTTGGATGCTTCTGGGAACCAATGGGAGTGGTAAATCGACCCTTCTGCGAACTCTAGCGGGACTCCTTCATCCTCAGTCTGGTCAGATCAATCTGGAATCTCCAATCGGATTTGTGTTTCAAAATCCAGATCATCAACTGGTGATGCCCACTGTAGGAGCCGATATTGCCTTTGGTTTAGTAGAAGAAAAATTACCAATCCAGGAAGTCCAAGAACGAGTTGACGAAGCCCTAGAAGCCGTCAACCTGGTTGATCTCAAACGACGGCCCATCTACGCTCTCAGTGGCGGCCAAAAACAAAGGATCGCCATCGCTGGGGCGATCGCCCGTCACTGCAAAGTTCTGCTCCTAGATGAACCCAGTGCCCTCCTAGACCGAGAAGCCCAACTTGAATTGGTGATTCAAGTCAAAAATCTGGTAATTCAACGGGGCTTAACCGCCCTGTGGGTTACCCATCGACTCGACGAACTCGACCATTGTCATGGCGCTTTTTTGCTCGACCAAGGCCAAGTGATTGATCAAGGAAACCCTCAGCGACTCAGAAATCGCTTGATGGCCACCCATCTGAATTCTTAAACGAGGGTGAAATTTTCCGATCTACCCATTACAATTTTCGGTAACTTAACCCCGTAAAATTCCCATCGATTAACCTTACAGCATTAAGTCAGGCAACACTATGAAAACCAGACTCTCAGCTATCCATCCCTTAACCCTAATTAGCCTAGGGCTTCTCTCCCCCTTATTCATGCAACCGACTCAGGCTCTAGAAGGAGAAGTTCCCTTAAGCTCTGAATCGATTCCCCTCCTGAGTGAACTGCCCTTAATTCAAGACCCACCTAAAGTACCTGCTTTGGGGGAAGCAGCAAAATATCTGCCTGGTCAAACTCCAGTGCATCTCGTTCTGAGACTTGGAGAACGGCGAGTTTATGTTTACAAAGGAGATGAAGAGCTGGCTAGCTATCCCGTAGCTGTGGGTAAAGAGGGATGGGAAACCCCTACAGGCGAATTTGAAGTGTTTAACAAGGAAG
>NZ_CEZBFX010000229.1:0-1463 GCF_982964205.1 Roseofilum sp.
CCCTCTTTTGTCACTCTGCCGAATCAAGATAGGAATTAAGATAAGGGATTTAGGCTGAAGAAAAAAAGTATTGAAATTGATTGACACGGTGTAGCAATGGGCGAAGTGATGAGAGTAATTGCCAATCTGGGAAAACTTGAAACCAAGGCACAATTGCCCAGAATAGTAGAGACGGTTTCATCAGTACACGAATATTATTCAGGGTATTTTTCCATCCGTGATTGGGCTGCCAATAGGGAGGCTTCGACATCCTTAATAGAGAATGATCGTTGTCAGTATCTGGGTCTGGAGTAACTGACTCTGTAGACTGACGCAAGGGTGGAGTATGTAAACTAATCATCAAGTAAGCACTCAGAATCAGTTCCCACCATTTTTCAATGCTGGCAAAATCAGTGAATCGATAGTCAGTCCATCCCAGTTCTTGTTTACATTGTCGGAAGCTATATTCGATCCAAGTTCTCTGACCATAGAGATTTCCCAGGCATGATTTCAATTGACTCAGCTTTCCTTGTAGATTGGTCATAATGAAGCTAGTTGATTGAGCTGGCAGAGTCTCTGGGTCAGTTGTCACTTCCCAATAAGTAATAGATTGGCGACGACCATAAATGATTTCTCTGATATATCGTATCTCACTTTTACCCTCACTAAATTCTCGTTGAAACTGGCTCCACCTATTGCTTCTAACTTGCTGGTGTGATGGCATCCATACTCCATGATTGCTACGAATTGCCACCACCCAAGGTAAGTTATGTTTCTCTAAAGTCTTGATGAATTGACTACTTTCACCATACAGGCTATCAGCTAAGACTAGCTCAATCTTAAATCCCGATTCTACCAACTTACTGACTATTTCTGAGGCAATTTTGATTTGGCTTTTATAGCTGTCAGATTCTTTCAGCCTTTTCTGGGGCTTAAACACTTGGTTAAGTAAAGGAAATGTCATATTTTCATAGATACCATAAGCATTGACTGAGACCATTCCATTATCGATTTTGCCCACGCTCCCCAGATATTGACGAGACACATAATCTGTGGTTTTACCTTTTTTTCGATCTCCCGTTTCGTCAATGACTACTGTGATTTTCCTGCCCTCTAATCTTGATCGCGTTTTCTCTATTCTTTTCTCTCTTAACTTTTCTACTGACCAGGGAGAGGTGGTGAGAAAGTGGTGCAACCCTTGGGATGATTTCATTCCCACAGCTTTCGCTATCTCCGGTAGCGATTTTCTCTTGATTTCTGCTACAATCCCCACATGTAACCACTTAAAATGTTCATAGCTTCTCACTTCCGGAAATATCTCTTTGTACTCTTGACAATATTCATCTACCAACAAAATCGTTGCTTCGGCAGAGCGAGCTACATGTTTCCGAAGTGTTAACTCTCCATCCATCGTCTACTCTACTCTTCAGCTCTTTACCTTCCCTCTTATTCTAGCCCTCTTTCGGCAGAGTGACAAAAGAGGG
>NZ_CEZBFX010000230.1:0-1374 GCF_982964205.1 Roseofilum sp.
CGAATATTATCATCATCATATTCAAACTCAACTCTCTCCCCATTCTTCTCAACTTCAACCAACCGATTTCGGTCATCCCAAACATAATTAACCGTCTCATTTCCCTCAGTACGAGAAAGTAAATTGCCATTATCATCATAACCATACTCAACAACAATCTCACCCCCTTCTCGCTCCTCAATTAACCGGTCATTATCATCATAAATATAACGGAGAGCGCCAGCAGAAATCCGATTCCCCACCTCATCATAACGATAAGTAATCGTCTCTCCACCCCATACTGCCGCCTCAATCAACCGATAGAGTTCATCATAGTCATACTCTGTCGTTCCTCGACTGTCAGTGATGCTGGCAATTTGTCCATCTTCAGTGTAACTATACTCGACATTAATATCGTCTTCTAAATCCTTAACGATTAACTGATTATCTTTATCATACTCATACTGATTCGTTTCGCTATTAAAGTCGGTATGACTGGCAATATTCCCCAACTCATCATAAGTTTTACTGGCGCACTCTCCCCCCAGTTAATACTACGGTAAACCTGCGTCCGGCATCGTTATGTTCGTATTTATTAACTCTATTTTTAGCATCATTTACTGCTAGGGGTTGTCTAATGATAGCTATTCTGCTATACTAGAATAGATAAAATATAAAGTAACCAAATACGGGGACAGTATTCAGGTAAAAAACAATGGTACAAGAATTGCTTTCTCAATCGCAAATTGACGCTCGACTCTACCCAGAAAGTGATGGCAAACCAATGGCCGATAATACAGTTCAATTTCGTTTAATTACCACCATTGTGGGAGGATTATCGGCTCTGTTTCAAGAGCGAGACGATGTATTTGTTGTTGGGGATTTGTTGTGGTATCCCAGAAAGGCGGGAACGTTAACGGTAGTCGAACAAAGTTTACCGTTCAGCCAAGCGCCGGATATCATGGTGGTTTTCGGAGTAGAGAACAAAGATAGAGGTTCTTATAAGCAATGGGAAGAAGGAAATATAGTGCCTCAAGTGGCGATGGAGATCATATCGCCGAGTAATAGTAAAGGAGAAATGGAGGATAAGTTTGAGTTTTACGATTACTATGGCGTGGAAGAATATTATGTCTATAATCCGCAACGGAATCAACTGCAAGGATGGTTGAGACGTGGGGGTTTCTTAACAGAAATTCCTCAAATGGAGGGTTGGACAAGTCCTTTATTGGGAGTGAGTTTTAGTACCTTGTCGCCAGAGTTGCAGGTGTTCGCGCCGACTGGGGAGGTGTTCGGAACTTATGGGGAGGTGGTGGTTGAGCGCGATCTCCAACGACAGGAAACCGAACGCCAACGAGAAAGAGCAGATGGTGCGGAATTGGAGCGCGATCGCCAACG
>NZ_CEZBFX010000231.1:0-1191 GCF_982964205.1 Roseofilum sp.
CCTCATAGCAGCGCTTCGCGCTGTATAATAAGGAAACTGCTGTATTACTCATTACCCAAAAAATCTCCCCCCAGCACTGAACCAGAGGGAGATGAACAAGACAATCAAGGATAAGAGCTAACTGGATTTAGACAAGGGGTTGATTATCGATCCGGCGTATTACGATTACAGAAGGTTTGGGAGGATCGTTCGGCCCTTTACCCGGCCAGTTAGACCCCAGAGGCACTACGCGCCTTTGCATGAATTCTTGGCCGTCGGTCGTCATCATGGAAAATTCACGGGTTTCTGATGCCATGTTTTTCCGCATTCCATAGCGTTCTCCAGGGTGTTGAATCGCCAGAAATAGGGTTCTGCGATCCTCCGTGAAGAAGGGGCCACAGGATTCGGTTTCCATGGGAGACAGGGCAAAGGGATAGGCTTCTCCTGCATGTTCGCCAGAGAGGGGCATATACCACATGGAGTTATTGCCGAAAATCCCCCGTAAATTGGATTGACTAATAAAGTTGCGTTGTTCATCGACCCGTCCACGAGGTACAGCTTTATTGTGTCTGGAGGTAGACATATCGGTAACCATCCAGAGGTTGCCCATGGAATCAAAGTCCAGGTTATCGGGGTTAGAAAAGCCCATTCCGCCTTCGGTGGCTTCTCCACCCATGGCGAAATTGTCCCAACGAAAGGTCATGGCGGCGGGATCGTTGCTGGTTTCTTCTAGACGCACGATCCAGCCGTGTTCGTGGCTTTCCCCTTTACTGTTGGAGAAAACGGCTTTATGGGCCCCACCATCTCCACCGGGACTGCCGGAGGTGAAGGCGATGAAGAGTGCCCCATCTCCGGGACGGATCATGGTATCTTCGGGGCGAGCGGTACAGGTGGCTCCGGCAGCGTTGGCAGCAAAGTGAGCATCAATGAGGATGGCTCCTTGCACTTCTTCTGGGGTGTTGCCGTGGTAGAGGTCGCCCAGAGTCCGGAATTTTTGCTTGAAGACGGCGATCGCCCCATCCTGTTCAATTTTTTCAAATCCCCCTTGGGTGCGATCGCGATGGGGTAGAGGAATCATTCCTCCATGATACTCGCTCGGTAGGTCAGGATTGACGGGAGTATCGGCTTTTAGGGGAATCCAAGACCCCGTTCCATCGCCATTAAATTTAGCTGCATAGAGCATTCCATCACTGAGCAGGCGCGAGTTGGATT
>NZ_CEZBFX010000232.1:0-1111 GCF_982964205.1 Roseofilum sp.
AAAAAAACGCCCCCCTTGCGGAGAGCGTTTTTTTTGATTAAATTCAGTCAATCAAAAACTGGAATTAACCGTTGATAGCAGGAGCCGTTAAAGCTACAGGAGCTTCTTCTCCAGCCGCCAAGTCTAAGGGGAAGTTGTGAGCGTTGCGCTCGTGCATTACTTCCATTCCTAAGTTGGCGCGGTTGATTACATCTGCCCAGGTGTTGATTACGTGACCTTGGGAATCCATGATCGATTGGTTGAAGTTGAATCCATTCAGGTTAAACGCCATGGTGCTTACACCTAAAGCAGTAAACCAGATTCCCACTACCGGCCAGGCTCCTAAGAAGAAGTGAAGGCTACGGCTGTTGTTGAAGGATGCGTATTGGAAGATTAAACGTCCGAAGTATCCGTGGGCTGCTACGATGTTGTAGGTTTCTTCTTCTTGTCCGAATTTGTAACCGTAGTTTTGAGATTCGACTTCCGTGGTTTCACGAACTAAGGAAGAGGTTACCAAACTACCATGCATAGCCGAGAACAGAGAACCTCCGAATACACCGGCTACTCCCAGCATGTGGAAGGGGTGCATGAGGATGTTGTGTTCGGCTTGGAATACAATCATGAAGTTGAATGTTCCGCTGATTCCTAAGGGCATTCCATCGGAGAAACTTCCTTGTCCAATGGGGTAGATTAAGAATACTGCGGTCGCTGCTGCTACAGGGGCGCTGTAAGCTACGCAGATCCAAGGACGCATTCCTAACCGGTAGCTCAATTCCCATTCACGACCCATGTATGCGAATACACCGATCAGGAAGTGGAATACGACGAGCTGGTAAGGACCTCCGTTGTACAACCACTCATCTAAGGAAGCTGCTTCCCAGATGGGGTAGAAGTGCAGACCGATCGCGTTAGATGAAGGAACAACTGCACCAGAGATGATGTTGTTTCCGTACAGTAAGGAACCGGCTACGGGTTCGCGGATACCGTCGATGTCTACGGGAGGAGCTGCTACGAAGGCGATGATGTAGCAGATGGTTGCGGTTAAGAGGGTGGGGATCATCAGTACGCCGAACCAGCCTACATAGAGGCGGTTTTCGGTTGAGGTTACCCACTGACAAAACCGCTCCCAAGC
>NZ_CEZBFX010000233.1:0-1059 GCF_982964205.1 Roseofilum sp.
TTACAGAGCATTACCGCGAGGAAGAACCTCTTCAGGGAAGGTAAAGAACTCATGGGGTTGGTCTGCCGGGGACATCCATGCCCGAATTCCTTCGTTCAACAAGATATTCTTGGTGTAGAAGGTTTCAAATTCTGGGTCTTCTGCTGCTCTCAATTCCTGAGATACAAAGTCATAAGCCCGCAGGTTCAATGCTAGTCCCACAATGCCCACTGAACTCATCCACAGACCCATTACTGGTACAAACAGCATGAAGAAGTGCAACCAACGTTTGTTGGAAAAGGCAATCCCAAAGATTTGGCTCCAGAACCGGTTGGCGGTCACCATGGAGTAGGTTTCTTCTGCTTGGGTTGGTTCAAATGCCCGGAAGGTGTTGGCTTTGTCGCCATCTTGGAACAGGGTGTTTTCTACTGTGGCTCCGTGAATGGCACACAATAAGGCTCCTCCGAGAATCCCAGCTACTCCCATCATGTGGAAGGGGTTGAGCGTCCAGTTGTGGAATCCTTGTAGAAACAGGATGAACCGGAAAATCGCTGCTACTCCAAAGCTGGGGGCAAAGAACCAGCTCGATTGTCCCAAGGGATACATGAGGAATACGCTCACGAATACGGCGATGGGGCCGCTGAAGGCGATCGCGTTGTAAGGACGGATGCCGACCAAACGGGCGATTTCAAATTGCCGTAACATGAAGCCGATCAGAGAGAAGGCTCCATGGAGAGCGACGAAGGGCCAAAGACCGCCGAGCTGACACCAGCGAGCGAAGTTCCCTTGAGCTTCTGGACCCCAGAGGAACAGGAGGGAGTGTCCCATGCTGTCTGCGGGACTCGATACGGCTACGGTGAGGAAGTTGCCGCCTTCGAGGTAGGAGGAAGCGAGTCCATGGGTATACCAGGAGGTCACGAAGGTAGTTCCCGTGAGCCAACCGCCGATGGCGAGGTAGGCGCAGGGGAACAGCAGGAGTCCTGACCATCCGATGAAGACGAAGCGATCGCGCTTTAGCCAGTCGTCGATGGCATCAAACCATCCTCTTTCCCTGGGCGCGCGTCCGACTGCTATTGTCAT
>NZ_CEZBFX010000234.1:0-1050 GCF_982964205.1 Roseofilum sp.
TGAACAGGAAACGGGAGCGCTTCGCTCATTCGGTCATCTGAAGTGGAATTTTTGGGAAGGTATCTTACTCCATATATCTCAACCCTATATATTTGAGGAAGAAGAAAATTGGGAGTGCGAAACTCTTCATATCGAGTTACTACAGCCTCAGAGCTTTAACGCTCTACCTGCCTCGATCCAACAAGCATTTTTTCAGGCAGGTTGTGTCTCTAATAACTTGATTGAATTGATTGATGTCCCCGACAAAATTCTAAGGAAATGACATGCTCCCGTGCCCTGAGCGGAGTCGAAGGGCACGAGGGAAGACCGAGGTTTAAATATCCAAATCAGCCAGGTTTAATTTGGGTCCGTAGGTTTCGATAAACTCGCGACGGGGAGCGACCCGATCGCCCATTAACACCGTGAAAATACGGTCTGCCTCGGCTGCATCTTCAATTTCTACCCGTTTCATCATCCGGGTTTCCGGGTTCATGGTGGTATCCCACAACTGAGCGGGCATCATTTCACCCAACCCTTTAAACCGTTGGATGTTGTAATTGGCATTCTCCGGGAATTGGCGAATCTGCTCTTGTAATTCGCGATCGCTATAACAATAGTAATGCCGCTTGCCGCGCTCCAACTTATACAACGGCGGACAAGCAATATAGATATAGCCTTGGTCTACCAAATCCCGTTGATAGCGATAGAAAAAGGTTAACAGCAGGGTGCGAATATGGGCCCCGTCCACGTCAGCATCGGTCATAATCACCACCCGATGGTAACGCAACTGTTCGGCATTAAAGTCTTCTCCCTTAATCCCTAAACCCAATGCCGTAATCAAGGATTGGATTTCATTATTTTTGTAGATCTTGGCATCATCGGTTTTCTCGATATTCAAGATTTTACCGCGCAAGGGCAAAATCGCTTGAAATCGGCGATCGCGTCCTTGTTTAGCCGAGCCGCCCGCACTATCTCCCTCAACCAAAAAAATCTCCGACTCTGCCGGATCTCTGGTACTACAATCTGCCAATTTACCTGGCAATGTCGAACTTTCCAACACTGACTTGCGGC
>NZ_CEZBFX010000235.1:0-1019 GCF_982964205.1 Roseofilum sp.
AACCCTAAAGTTTAAGCTATACAAACATAAACGAAATAGATACCTGAAGCGACAGATAAATGCTGCTGGGGTCATCTATAATCATTGCATAGCACTTCACAAACGGTACTACCGCTTGTGGGGCAAATACTTAAACTGTGCCCAATTGCAAAAGCATATTGCTAAGTTAAGAAAGCGTAATTCTTTTTGGCAGCTAGTGGGTTCTCAGGCTGTTCAAGATATTTGCCAGCGCATAGATAAAGCTTATAATCTATTCTTCAAACATCAGGGTTCGGCTTCGCTCACCAACCACAGAAAAGGTTTTAGACCGCCGGGTTTTAAGAAGATTAAAAAATATAAGTCCTTCACCCTAAAACAAGCGGGCTATAAATTCCTAGGTGGCAACCGGGTAAAGATAGGCTCTAAAGTCTATCAGTTTTGGAAAAGCCGGGAAATAGAAGGCAAGATTAAGACTCTAACGGTAAAGCGGACACCATTAGGTGAACTGTTTATAGCTGTTGTGGTGGATAGCTCAGAAAAACCAATCGCTCCCCAGTCTGGTAAAACAGCAGGGTTTGATTTTGGCTTAAAAGATTTCCTCACTTGCTCAGAAGGATTCAAGATTAAATCTCCTTTATTCCTGAAGCAGTCGATCAAAGATGTTCGGGAAGCGTCCAGAGCTTTATCGAGCAAGAAAAAAGGATCTAGAAATTGGCACAAGGCAAGACTTAATCTGGCTCGCCAACATGAAGCCATTGTTAATCGTAGACGGGATTGGCAGTGGAAGTTAGCCCATGAGTTAACCAATCGGTTTGATGTTTTGTACTTTGAAACTCTAAACCTGAAAGGAATGCAGCGACTTTGGGGTAGAAAGATTAGTGATGTAGCCTTGGCTGAATTTCTTTCTATTCTTGAATGGGTAGCTGCCAAGAAATCTAAGCGTGTAGTTTATATTGATCGATGGTTTCCCAGTTCTAAGACTTGTTCTGAATGTGGCCATGTACTCAATGAACTGAAGTTAAAAGAGCGTCAATGGTCTT